>CAWDCQ010000035.1:0-12186 GCA_963800775.1 uncultured Methanomassiliicoccales archaeon
TGATCCGAATACACGCCTCCAACCTCGAACCGGCGTTCTTTCCTATCCCCCATGGTTGCCCGGAGATTCTGTTCTAGATCTGTGCCTAGGATCTTGGGGAACATCTTCCAGATGTTCTTTCCGACGAAGTCCTCAGGTTCTTTCCCGATCCTTCTAGTTACTTTCTTGTTGGCGTAGACGAAGTTCCAATCTCGGTCGAGGGCGTAGAAATCATCCTGGATGCTTTCCAATATCTCATTGACCCTCTGATTGCTGCTCCGAACTTCTTCCTCCGCGTACTTGCGCTCGGTGATGTCCCGGATGAACATGCTGGTCTTTGTGCTTCCATCTGCATCGGTGAACAGACTGGAGGTAACTTCACCCTCGAAGGTGGTTCCGTCCTGGCGTTTGAAAGTAAGTTCCGTTTTGACTCTGCCCGTCGCTTCCCTTTCTCTATAGCGGGTTCCCATCTTTCATCCCTGACCACGATCCCTGCTCGACCTGCTTGGACTATCTCCTCCTCGGTCATTCCCAGGGCGCGGCATGCTTCTGGGTTCGCGGACAGGATGCTCCCGTCCGGCTTTGTCAGGAGAACCATATCGTTGCTGTTCTCGAACAGTGAACGATATCGTGCCTCGCTCTCGGTCAGGTCCTTCGTGCGTTCCTGAACCTTCATATCCAGCTCTTCGTTCGCCTTCTTGAGCGCATCCTCTGCCTGGATACGTTCAGTGAGATCTGCCATGACGATGCAATATGTCGCCACGCCGGCCAAGGGCAGAAAGTTGATGGAGAGCTGCATCGGAACACGCGACCCGTCCACTGCAGTGAAGATCACATCGTCCTTGACCGGGCCTTTGAGGCTTTGCTCAAGTAGCCCGCCGAACAAGTCCCTATTCGAGGGGAGTATGAATCCCTCAATGTTGGTTCCCATAATAATCTCCAATGGGGCCTTCATGGAATCGGCGAAGCTTTGGTTGCAGTAAAGGACACCTAGGTCCTGCGATATCGTTACGGCGCCCTCGCTCATCTGCTCGAAAAGGATGCGGTACGGCGCTTCCGCCCCTTCAAGCGTATAGATCCGATCGCCTTGATCGGTCGACACCAGGATCGCGTCGACCTCTCCGCCTCGGATCGCAGCCAGCGTTTGTTCGCTTTCGGCCAGCCTTGCCTCCAACTCTCTGATTTTGGCCTCCAACCCGTCATCAGAAATGCTTTAGCCTTTCTTGGGAGAATTCTGTTCGTTCAGTTCTCAATTTTTCCCATCCCCTTTGGTCTTGTCCGGCATAATGTCCAATCCGACGATGACCTTCTCTTGTCCGACATGTCCCCGACTAGCTTTCTTAGCGGCCGCGGCAGTTTTCTTATGAAAGTAGGTGCAGCAAGAATCAGTTCCACCTTTGCCAGATCGGGTTGCTGATGGATATCGATCACTTCGAGGTCGTATCTGGCTTTTAAGACTATATAGAGCTCAACAGAATTTAATATTTGAGTGGCTCGCCATTCGATAATTAACCGTTCCCTTTGCATTCATAGTTTTTTCCAATGGAAAGACGTGCAAACCCCCGTCCTTACGGATTGGAATTACATGGAGATACAATATTTTCGGTGAGGATAGCCATGTGGGCAGCATGCCGGAAGCTCTTGAACACTCCGTCCTGGTGGGCCAGGGAATTGACCATATGAGATTGCCGATAGCAGTGATTCTGTGATTGGTCGTGAGAAAGAATACCTCTGATAGAGGCGTCGATAGACCGGATACGATTCCTGAATATCTGTCCAGTCGGGATGCGATTGGGGGACTCGGAGTACGGAACACTGAGTCCTGACCGAACTCTCACAATTCGCAAGAGATTGAAACGGTTCGATAAGTACACACAACTCTTGATGCCGGTTGCCTTTCTAGCCAGAGATGAAGATGGCGGACCTGTGGGGATTCGAACCCCAGTCTTTGGCTTCGAAGGCCAAAAGGATAATCCAGGCTACCCTACAGGCCCTTTTGACATCCTCGTTAACACGCCTTGAGTTAAATAATCTCTCCCTCACAGGCCTATGCTGTTGATGACATTGCCTGAATTGGCATCGATCACCAACGCTATCTTGGTCCCTTTCCGGTCGTACCTCGCGAACCAGATCGGGGCGTGCAAGAGCTCCGTCTCCGAGACGTCCGTATCGGTGTGAAGCTGCTGGATCATGTGGTGCTCAGCATGGGCCTTGTCCGACTGCAGCTGGGTCACCAGGGTCTTGGCCTGGTATTTGGCCGCCTCTTCGCCGACGTCACCGTTCAGTATCTTTATTCCCTTCAGGAGCTTCGTGACATCGAAGAACGTCCTGTCCTCCATGCGGAACTGGTAATCGCGGGGCTGATGCTCGGACATGCCCTTAAGCGCCACGATCGGGAAATCGTAGTTGTTGTCGACCTCGAAGGTCTTCTTGGAACCGCCCCGGCCTGAGCCCATGCCCCCCATCATACCGCCCATCATGGCACCGCCGACCAGCGGCCCGGAGATGTTGTTCCGGCCCCGGCCGCCTCCCATCCCCGCGCCCATAAGACCGAAGAGGGCGGCGGTCGTAGCGACCTGGCCCGCTTCCATCGCCACATCGCTCGCGACGACGGATGTCCTGGCCGACACTGAGACGATCCAGTACGGCACCAGACTGAGATTGAGCTCCTCCAGCGTCGAATTCTCCTGCAGATGGCGATGTAGCAGGCCCTGGTCCATGAGCGCGTGTATCCTGGAGCTTATCTGCGATTGGTCCGGGAAGTTCACCGGCAGCATGGTCTGCTTCTTGATGCTGGTCCATCCCTCGTTGCCGAGCGTGATGGCGGTGCCGCAGTACTCGCAGGTTATCACCATCTCCCCGAACTTCGGTGTGATGGGCGCCCCGCAGCTGGGACAGTTCAGGGCGGTCACCCCGATGGCGGCGATGACCGGTTTGGTGCTCCCTGTATCCTTCGGGACCTTCAGATCGGCGAGGTGCGTCCCGCACTTCATGCAAAAATCGGCATTGTCTGGCAACTCGGTACCGCACTTCGGGCAGAACATGCTTGAACCCAGTCACTGACAACTGAGCCTCATCATATTAAGTATTCTGAGATACAGAACGGGCCAGCGCTTCATTCTTGCTCAGCCATCATTGAAATCCCGTGATAGGGACGAAGTATTTTGCGTTCAGACAGGGAACAGGCGGGAAATGAATATACGTGGAACGGTCACCCGTTGACGCGGAAGTGTCACATGAACCCGTCCATTCCGAAGAACATGAGAGCTGTGGTCATCGAAAAATACGGCGGACCGGAGGTCATCCATACCGCCATGTTACCGGTCCCGGAGGTCGGGGAATGGGATGTCCTGGTGGAGGTTGTGACGGCCGGCATCGGCAGCTGGGACCCGTGGATAATTGAGGGAGGGCTAGGCGACAAAGGCGTTTTCCCCCTGGTGCTCGGATCGGACGGGGCAGGGAAGGTCGCCGCCGTCGGGCCGATGGTGACCCAGTTCAAGGTCGGGGACCTCGTTTACGGATACGCGTTCGGAAATCCGAAGGGAGGATATCTACGCCGAGTACTGCTCCGTGCCGGCAGGGAACATCGCCCCGCTGCCGAAGAACCTCAAACTGGAAGAGGCAGGGGCGTTCGGGTCGGGAGGGACCACCGCCCTCATTGGCCTGGAACGGCTCGACCCGGTCAACGATCAGAAGTACCTGATCTACGGAGCCAGCGGCGGGGTGGGCCATGTGGCCCTCCAGCTGGCCAAGAGAATGGGCGTGCAAGTACTGGCCGTAGCATCGGGTAAGGACGGCGTGGAGCTGGTCAAGCGCCTCGGTGCCGACATGGCGGTCGATGGCAGGACCGACGACCTGGAGGCGGCGGTGAAGAAGTTCGCCCCGGAGGGCTTGGATGCGGTGATGTTGTTCGCCGGAATAGAAGGATCGGACAAGGTCCTGGACCTGGTCAAGCAAGGAGGACGCATCGCCTATCCCAACGGGGTGGAGCCGGAACCCAAGGCTCGGCCGGGGGTCGAGGTGATCGCGTTCGATGGCCTGCCCAAACCGGATGTCTTCGTGCATCTGAACGAACTCGTCGAGGTGGACCCGTTCCGGGTCGAGATCAGCCGGACCTACTCGATGTACGAGATGCCCCAGGCGATCATCGATGTGCAGAGGCACCACATCGGAAAGCTGGTCCTCGCCGTCAAATCCGAACAGAAGAGAGCGGTACCGATGAGCCTTAGGAATAGGTGGCTTAAGCCTAGCCTCGTCTGATAAGCCCGGTCCTCCGGGGCCGCGGGAGGCTCTGTGACAAACATTTAAACCGTCCTGCCATGATGCGCAGTCATGAAGAGGGTCACTATGGGCCACGGGGCAGGTGGCGAGATGATGCAGGAGCTTATCGGAGAGCACATCGCCCCGTTCTTGCCCAAGTGCAAGGCCCAGGTGCCCCTGGAGTCGTATGATGATTCCGCCGTCGTGGACGATGTCGTTTTCACCACTGACGGACATACCGTGAAACCGCTGTTCTTTCCGGAGGGGACATTGGCGCCCTTTCCGTGTGCGGGACCGTGAACGACATCTCGGTCATGGGAGGGAGGCCGCTCGCCCTCTCCTGCGCCATGATCCTCGAGGAAGGGCTGGAGATCGAGGTGCTGGAGAAGGTGACCAAGAGCATCGGCCGGTTCTCGAAGATGGCCAACGTCCCGGTGGTCACCGGGGACACCAAGGTCATGGAGAAGGGTGCCATCGACAAGATGGTCATCGTCGCTTCTGCCATCGGCAAGCGCTCGCCCCATTTGGACCACGACCTGGAAGTGGCCGCGCAACACCGGAAGGTGGACTCGTGCTGGCTGACGGACGACAACCTGCGGGAGGGGGACGTGGTGATAGCCTCCGGATACATGGGCGATCACGGGATAGCGCTCCTTTCCTTCCGGGAAGGGTACGGATTCGAATCCAAGGTGCAGAGCGACTGCTCGCCGCTGAACGGGTTCATAGAGGAGATACTGAAGGTTGGAGGCGCGGTGTGCATGAAGGACCCGACCCGGGGAGGCCTGGCCAACACCGTCAACGAGTGGTCCTCCAAGTCCAAGATCGGCATCGAGCTGGACGAGAACTCCATCCCGATCTCAGAGGCGGTGCAGAACGCCAGCGAGATGCTGGGGCTGGACCCGCTGACCATTGGCAACGAGGGCAAGGTCATCGTCGGATGCCTGCCGACCATGGCGGAAGAGATCCTAGCCAAGATGAGGAGCCTGCCGGACGGCCGGAACGCGGCCATCATCGGCAAGGCCACCAAGAGCACGAAGCACGTCATACTCAAGACGGAGATCGGCGGAAAAAGGATACTGGAACCGCCGGTGGGCGACCCGGTCCCCCGGATCTGCTAGGCTCGGAACAGCTCTAAACGGTAGCTCCGATCAGATAGCAGACGCCGAATGCTATCAGCCCGATGACCGCCATGCGCATTCCTTTGATCCACGGATTTCTGTTCGCCATCCTTCCCATGAAATAGCCGGTGACGAAGAGGATAGAGATGGCCAGCGCTATCGATATCTCGGCCGCATCGGCTATCTCCGGGGCCGGAAGGGTGAGGAACGGTGAAAGGGTCACCGCACCGGCGATCAGCGGGGCGCAGGAGTTGACCAGGGCGATGAGCCAAACACTGGCCCGCGAGGTCTTGCCTAGATCGGTCTCGTCCACCAAGAGAGCATGGCCCGGCTTATCTCGTCCAAACGCCGGCTCTGCTCCAAGGTCTCGGCCTCATACACGCTAGCCCCGGTAGAGATGGACAGCGCCACTGCGCTGGTAATGATGGTGGTCTTGACCACATCTATGTTCGGATGGGGCGAAAGGGCGGAACCGATGATCACCCCTAGAATGACGAAGGTGGTATCGAAGATGGTGTTGACGAAGTAACGACGCAGCGCCGGCCGCGTCTCGGGCGTATTGAGCGCCCTTTTGAACATCCCAATGCTGAATCTAGCCATGGTGACCCATCAGGTTAACAGTAAGATCCGATGCCCCATGAAATAGATTGCCTCCGGGTGCGGGCACGCCTGTCAGGCGTCCGCGCTGATAGAGAACGATGGCCGCTATCTTACCGCTGGAGGCAAACGAGTGAAGGTCGTGCCTCCACCTGTCTGCCACACGCTTAGATTTTAATACGTTCTCTCCATTGACATAGGCGCTGGGCTCATAGTTTAGCGGTTATAACGACGCCCTTACACGGCGTAGGTCGCCGGTTCGAATCCGGCTGAGCCCACCACCATCTCTATCCAGACAAATATTATTTGAATTCAATTCAAACCTTTTTGGGGTTTATAGCTGGCTCGTCAATAAAGACATTATTGTATGCTTCATTGACGTGCGCGAACGCAGAGTCTGCCCGGGTGCGGCAATAGTACCGCTCCGTCGTTTGCCTCGATGCATGCCTCATCGAACGCGATACCTGATCGATCGGTACGCCCTGGTCCAGGGCGATCTGCCGTTCCTATGCTCCAATCTGATGGGGCAGTTCCTAAAATGTACACTTTAAACACCGGCAACCCTCTGGTTACCGTCTATAATCATCACTGTAAAGTGATAAATGAAATTAGATGACTGATAGATCCTTTGATGCCCTGTTCCAAAATCATCCGAGGTCCTTGGAAAAGGTTGTTCGAGAGGTCAGTTCAGAATACGAACATATTCACTGAATAACTCTTGCTGGCGAGGATATTTCTCATTTCGGCAAACGATAATGTGCTAAAGGCTGTTTAAATAACGACAAACTGCTGACAAATGCGGCCATCTATCTCCCTCAATATTGCCGGTGCCACAATGCGTTGTAAATTGATCTCGATAGTTCTGACCCTATTCCTGCTATTCACATTGACCGCCATCATCAGCGAAGTCGCGGTCAGGACCGCATCCGCCGATAGCACCTCCGGGAATTATCAATATGTTGTCATCAACAGTGGTGCCGCGGTGGAGATTACTGGGTATACCGGTTCTGGTGGTATCGTCAGCATACCTGACCATATAGACGGCATCCCTGTGACCGCCATCGCGGACAATTCGTTCGAGGAATCTGCCCTTACCAACCTCACCATCCCCCAAGGTGTCACGTTCATTGGGAACTACACGTTCTACGGCTGTCCTGACCTTACCAATGTCAATATTCCTAGCAGCGTAACAAGCATAGGGGACCTTGCATTTTTAAACTGTCCTGACCTTACCAACATCACATTACCCAGCGGCATCACCAGCATAGGGAACAATGAGTTCCAAGGCTGTTCTGACCTAACTAACGTCACGATTCTCGGTAGCGTCACCAGCATCGGCAATTACTCGTTCGCATACTGTCCTGTTCTCACCGATTTCTCGATGCCCAGCAGCGTAACAAGCATTGGGGACAGTGCATTCAACGGCTGTTCCGCCCTCACCAATATAACAATCCCTATCGGCGTCACCAGCATCGGGAACTCTGAGTTCCAAGGCTGTTCAGCTCTTGTGAATGTGACCATTCCCAGCAGTGTCACCATAATCGAGGACTACGCGTTCACCGGATGTTCAGCACTTGCAAACATAACGATCCCCAGCAGCGTAACAAGCATAGGGGACGGCGTGTTCACCAGCTGTTCCGCCCTCACCAATATAACAATCCCTATCGGCGTCACCAGCATCGGGAACTCTGAGTTCCAAGGCTGTTCAGCTCTTGTGAATGTGACCATTCCCGGCAGTGTCACCATAATCGAGGACTACGCGTTCCAATATTGTTCCGATCTGACCAACATCAGCATTCCCAGCAGTGTCACGTACATCGGGAACGGTTCGTTCAAGCCTGTCCCTTGACCTCGGTGACCATACCCACCGGCGTTACGACGATCCAGGATTATACATTCGCTTCTTGCCAGTTTACTTCAATCAACATACCCGATAAGGTCACCAGCATCGGGAGCTACGCGTTCGCCTGGTGCAGTGACCTGACCTCGGTGACCATACCCGATAAGGTCACAAGCATCGGTGACTATGCGTTCATATACTGCGGTTTTCTGACCAACGTCACCATTTCCACAAGCGTCAGAACCATCGGGGACTGTGCGTTTGATAGCTGCCCTCTAACCTCGGTGACCATCCCCTACGGCGTCACCAGCATCGGGAGCTACGCGTTCGGGGAATGCTCCCTTACCTCTGTGAACATTTCAGGTAGTGTCACCAGCATCGGGAGCTACGCGTTCATGGCCTGTCCTCTAACCTCGGTGACCATTCCCAACACCGTAATGAGCATTGGGGATGGCTGCTTCGCAGAATGTAACGTTCTGCCCTCGGTTATTATACCCAATAAGGTCACAGAGCATCGGAAATTATGAGTTCCGGGGATGTTACGATCTTAGCTCTGTGACCATTCCGAGCAGTGTAACAGCATTTCAGGACTATGCGTTCCAATATTGTTCTGATCTGACCGCCATCACCATTCCCGGCAGTGTCACGTACATCGGGAATTATTCGTTCGAAAACTGTCCTCTGACCTCCGTAACCATACCCAGCAAGGTGACCAGCATCGGGAGCTACGCGTTCGAGAGCTGTACCCATCTGACATCCGTGACAATTCCTAACAGCGTCACTACTCTCGGAGACGGTGCTTTCGCATCCTGTTCTGCACTTGCTTCAGTGACTATCCCAGGAAACGTCACCAGCATGGGCAACTATGCCTTTGCGTACTGCTCAGCCCTAACCTCAGTGACCATTTCCAGCATGGTCACCAGCATCGGGAACTATGCCTTCGATTTATGCCCTGACCTGACCAACGTCGTCATTCCGAGCAATGTAACAAGCATTGGGGACGGGGCTTTCAACGACTGCAACCATCTGACGTCCATTACCATTCCCAGCAGCGTAACTCATGTCGGGTTGCGCATGCCTACTGCTCGCGTCTGACCACCATTGACGTTCGCCGGCAACGCACCAACCTCGGTGGGCAGCAGCTTCGGGTATGCTGGTGCTGCCAACGAGACGTGGTCTATTATCATATTGGTGCCACCGGGTTTAACCCCCCCTGGAAAGGATCACATTGCGTTCCTTTAACAACGACGCCATCGGCTCCGACCGGATTGACCGCTACCGCAGGTAACGGACAGTCGCACTGAATTGGACCGCTCCGGCAAATAACGGAGGCGCGACAATTGACCATTATGCCGTCTATGAGAACGGCGTAGCGGCCGGGACTTACACTACCTTAACGGCCACGATCACCGGACTTACGAACGGCCAGACCTATTCTTTCAAGGTAGCGGCGCACAACTCGGTCGGGAACGGACCGAACTCGACCGCTGTCAACGGTATGCCAATAAATCCGATGACCTTGACGATAACGTCACCGACCAACAACTTTTTGAACAACACCGGCAGCGTGGTTGTTTCATGGAATGAAGCGGGTCCATAGCCTACTACGATGTGAGCCTGGACGGCGGCAACTACCTGAACGTTTCATCCGCCCTGAGCCAAACGTTCGGCTCGCTGTCAGACAACCATCATTACGTGATGGTCAAGGCCTTCGATGGTAAGGGTAACAGCGTGACCGCGCAGGTGAACTTCACCGTCGATACCACCGCTCCAAGCATCAGCATAACCTCTCCGTCATCCGGGTCGTATAACAACACGGGAGGCGTGACGGTGAAGTGGTCGGAAAGTGACACTGGCTCTGGAATTGCCAAGACGGAGATCAAGGTCGATACCGGCTCTTGGGCTACGATCACTGGAACAAGTGATGCATTGACATCTTTGGCCAATGGTGCTCACACCGTTGGGGTGAGGGCGACAGACAACGCCGGGAACCTGAACAACGTCTCGGTGACGTTTACCGTCGATACTGTCGTCCCCGTCATATCTATAACCTCTCCAGTATCGGCAACTACTATACGCCGGCAACGTTCCCGCATTCTGGGTCGTCTCCGATACCGGCTCTGGTGTAGCTAAGACCGAGATCAAGATGGATAATGGCCTCTGGTACACAGTATCTGGGAAAAGCGAAACGCTGACCGGCCTATCGGATGGGTCTCATAATGTAACGGTAAGGGGGACAGACAATGCTGGTAACGTTCAGACCTCCTCAGTAAGTTTCATGGTTGACACGACTCCACCGTCGCTGACCATAAATTCGCCGACATCCGGATCGTACAACAACACTGGAGGGGTGACGGTGAATTGGACCACCAGTGACAGCGGTTCCGGCCTGGCAATGACCGAGGTCAAGGTCGACACCGGCTCTTGGAGCGTAGTGACCGGAATGAATGACACACTTACCTCCCTGGCAGATGGCCCTCACACCGTAACGGTGAAGGTAACCGACAACATCGGCAACGTTAACAACGCCTCGGTGACGTTCATCGTCGACACGACGTCCCGCATGTCATTATGTCCTCCCCAAGGAGTGGCTCGCACCTCAATTCATCATCGGTAAACGTCCAATGGACTGCGAGTGACAACGGTTCCGGCATCGCCAAAATGGAGATCAAGCTTGATACCGGCTCGTGGAACAACGTGTCTGGAACGAACGACACGCTGAGAGACCTCTCCGACGGCGTTCACATCGTAACTATTAAGGCGATCGATAACGCAGGCAACTGGGAGACCGTTTCGCGCAAATTCGTCGTCGACACGGTCGCTCCGAACCTGCTCATAAATTCTCCGACATCAGGATTGTTCAACAATACTGGCAGCATGACAGTGAACTGGGTCGCCAGCGACCAGGGCTCTGGCATTGCCAATATTGAGATCAGCACCGACGGCACCACTTGGAACGTCGTTTCCGGAACGAACGACACGCTGACGGTCTATCCGAAGGCACTCACACGATTTACGTCAGGGCGACTGACAATGCCGGCAACGTGAACACAGTTTCGGTGACGTTCACCGTCGATACGGTCGCGCCGAGCATGAGCATATCCTCTCCGACCTCCGGCTCGTACAACAACACCGGCAGCGTGATAGTGATGTGGGCCACAAGTGACAATGGTTCCGGCTTGGCCAAGATCGAGCTCAAGCTCGATACCGGTCCGTGGAGCACCGTAACTGGAACAAGCGATACGTTGACGTCCCTGGCAGATGGCTCACATGCCGTCATCGTAAGAGCTACGGATAACGCTGGCAACACGAACACCGCCTCTGTGACCTTTATCGTCGACACCATCGCCCCGGTCATCACTATGACCTCTCCAATATCGGGGTCGTACAATAACACCGGCAGCGTGACCATATCCGGGACAGCGACAGATAGCGGCTCAGGCATTGCCCGGGCCGAGATAAAGGTCGATAATGGTCCGTGGAACATCGTGACCGAAATGAACGCGGTGCTTGCTGGACTTTCCAACGGGCCCGCACACCATATACGTCATGGCCATCGACAACGCCGGCAACGTGAACACAGCATCTGTCACGTTCACGGTAGACAAGTAGCTCCGATCATCTCCATCGTAGCGCCGGGTACCGGTTCGCTCAACAACACCGGCAGTGTTACAGTGATGTGGGTCGCCTCCGATACCGGCTCTGGCCTGGCCAAGACCGAGATCGAGTTGGATGGCGGTTTGTGGAACACCGTGACAGGAACGAGCGACAGCCTAAGCGGACTCCCGACGGCTCTCACACGGTAGTCGTGAGGGCGACGAACAACGCCGGGAACACGAAGACCGCTTCGTCCAGCTTCGTCGTCGACACGATCGCGCCAACCCTAAGCATCACCGCCGTCTACTGGTTCATACTCCAACTCGACCTCCATCACAGTTAAGTGGGCCGCCAGTGACAGCGGCTCGGGCCTGGCAAAGACAGAGATCAAGGTCGACAGTGGTTCGTGGACAACCATATCAGGGACGGCATACTCGTTGACCTCATTGGCCAATGGTGCTCATACAGTTCGATGAGAGCGACGGACAACGCTGGCAATCTGAACACAGCTTTGGTGACGTTCACCGTCGACACGGTCAAGCCCGTTCTGACCATGGTGGCCCCGGTCCCAGACGTATGGTACAACACCACACGCTCAATGCTTCTTGGACCGCGAGCGACTCCGGTAGTGGCCTCGGCTACTTCCTGACCCCGCTCGACAACGGTCAGCGGATCAATGGGACCAATGAGTATCGGATGTTGAGCGGCCTGACCAGCGGCCAACATACCATCGAGGTGCGCGCATATGACAGGGCGGGTAACTATAACGACACTGCACTGCTGTTCAGCGTCGAC
>CAWDCQ010000036.1:0-43028 GCA_963800775.1 uncultured Methanomassiliicoccales archaeon
CGAGCGTCGCCGTCGCCGCCCGGGCGCGGCTGGAAAGCCGCGGCAGCCACCAGCGCGAGGATTTCCCGGGCCTCGACCCGCACTGGAACCTCAATCAAATCCTGACACTTGACGACGGCCGGCTCGAGCTGTCGACCAAGCCCGTCGAACACCATTCGCGCCGTGTTGCGGAGGTCGTGGCATGACGTCTACGCTGGTCATCAGCCGCAGCATGCCCGGCACCGCGCCGAAGCTGCAGCGATTCGAAGTGCCGTTCGTGCCCGGCCAGACCGTGCTCGACGCGCTACGCTATATCCGCGCCGGGGTCGATCCGACGCTGGCCTTCCGTTTCTCCTGCATCAATGCCAATGCCTGCAAGGAATGCATGATGCTGATCGACGGCAAGGTCGCCTATGCCTGCACGACGCGATTGCACGAGGGCGAAATGAAGCTTGGTCCGCTGCCGAAAAAAGCCCTCATCCAGGATCTCGTCACCGAAATCGCGCCGCCGGACGAGCGGCTGGTGGCGAAGCGGCAGCGAGCGTAACGAAGCCGACGGACGGTAGCGAAGTACGCCTGCAACTCAGGCTCCAGGGGACTTGATTTAGGTTATGACATATCCACGCAAAAGCTGCGTGTTTTTGCCGTTGCCCGGCTCAATTCCCGAATGTTTTTAGGGACTTCTAACAAAACGGTCCCACCATCCGACCATGCGCAGCGCAAATGGGCGCATGGGGACCGGCATGGGTTTCCAGTCGAACGGCCTACATTGCCGTGACAGCGTCGGCGTACGCAATATTTGCTTCCATTTCGGATCGCATTTTCCGACCGCGCCTTGCGTCACCATCATCGACCCGGAAAACCTGGTGCGGTTAGCGACCGCCAAGGGTCTCGCATTTGTCGGCGTGACCGCGACGCTCTTCGCCATCGCCATGTACAAGCTGCCGGCGCGGCACGCGCCGGCAGCGATGGCCGCAAAGGCCGCGGATCGCGAGAAGCCCTGGGGCGTGGTCGTCGTCTTTGCGTTCGCGGCGGTGGTCATCGGCGTCATCGCCAGTCTCGCCTATGTCGTGCAGCTCAAAGCCATCGAACAGCACGAATTGCAGAATCTCGACACGATCGCGAGGGCTCATGCGGCCCGGATCGGTCAATGGCTGAATGAACGGCGTGCCGATATCGGCACTTTCGCACGCGCAAAGCTCCCGAGGACGACGCCGTTGCCGTGATGCTGGGGCCCGACCTCAAGGCTCAGGAGAACCTGCTCGACAAAATGCAGTTCTACTCGCGCCAATTCGGCTTCTCGCTCATCGCGCTGCTCGACGATGGCGGCCGTCAGTTCTCTCTTACCCACAGACACCGATCAACTTAAACGCATCCGAACACGCGGCCGTGGGCGCCGCACGCGATCAGCGTTCGCCAACGCTTGTTGTAGATCCCAACTCGACATCAGGCGCCAAGGTACAGATCAGCTTCGTGTTGCCGCTCAGCTATGGCGACGCCCATGGCGGCAGCGCGATCGCCAATTTGCTGTTCCGGATCGATGCCGAACAACAATTGATCCCGCTACTCGAGAATTCGCTGCGGACAACGAAGACCGGAGAGACCGTGCTGGTCGGTTATTCCGATGACAAACTGACCCACCTGATCGGATTGCGCGACCCCAACGAGGCAAGGTCGCCGATGCCGCGACGCGCCGCCTTGCCAACCCCGCTCGCTCAAGCGTTGAGCACCGGCAAAAGAACATTGACCGGCCTCGATGACCGCGGCACATCGGTCTTGGCCGCGGTGCGGCGGGTCCCGGGAACGAATTGGGCGGTGATCGCCAAGATCGACGAAAGCGAGGTGGCGTCGACCTATACGCGGTTGGCCCTGCTCACGGCCGTCATGATCGCCGCGACTTTGCTCGGCTGCGCCACACTGATCGGCTTCCTGTGGCAGCGTCGCCGTCTGCGCTCGGCACTCGCCGAGCTGGGCCTGCGCAAATACCTCACCAAAATTGCGGAAGCATCTCCCGGCGTGATGATCAGCTTTGGCATGACCGCGGACGGCGCGATATCGATGCCCTACGCGTCGGCGAAGCTCCACGATCTCAGCGGTATCGATCCGACCGAGATCGTCGACGATGCCTCCGCAATCTATCGGGCCATTTATGCCGCCGATCTCCCGGCATTTCGCCGCGCCGTCATTACCTCGGCGAGAAATTTGTCGCTGTTTCGCCACGAATTCCGGGTCGAGCATCCGCAGCGAGGCACGATCTGGGTCGAGGCGCGATCCATGCCCGAACGGCAGCCGGACGACAGCACCGTCTGGCATGGCTTTGTCCTCGATATCAGCGACCGTAAACGCGAGGAACACCAACTGCGCTTGGCGGCGATCGTGTTCGAAGCCGCGCATGAAGGCATCGTCGTGTGCGATAACGATGCCAGGATCGTCGCGGTCAACCCGTCATTCACATCGATCACCGGCTACTTCAAGCACGAGGTGCTCGGCAAACCCGATTGCGATCCGGCCGGCACGGCCCGGAATTCTCCGCGATCTGTGGCACGCGATCACCAAGTCGGTCATTGGCGCGGCGAAATCTGGAACCGGCGCAAGAACGGCGAGATCTATCCCGAAAATCTATCGATCAGCGGCATCCGCAGCGAAGACGGGACCTTCACCGGATACGTGGCCACATTCGCCGATGTTTCGCAGATCAAGCAATCGGAACAGCAACTCGAACGCCTGGCCCACCACGATCCATTGACCGGTTTGCCGAACCGCCTGTTGTTCCGCTACACGTATCAAACACGCCATCACGCGGGCGCGCCGCGTGGCGAAGCAATGCGCTGCTGTTCCTCGACCTTGACCGGTTCAAGACAATCAACGATAGCCTCGGCCATCAGGTCGGCGACGAACTGCTGTTGAAGGTGGCGGATCGGATCAAATCCTGCATCCGCGACGAAGACACCGTCGCGCGAATTGGCGGCGACGAATTCACGGTGCTGATCGAGGAAGTCGAGGATCGGACGCAGATCACCGATTGCAGCCGCCTGCTGATCGAAGCGCTGGCCAGACCTTCACGCTGGACAACAGCCGCGAAATCTGCACCGGCGCCAGCATCGGCATCAGCGTCTTTCCCGACGACGGCAAATCCACCGATAGCCTGTTTAAGCACGCCGACACCGCTATGTATCAAGCCAAACGCGCCGGTGGCGGCAATTACAGCTTCTATTCGCGGCTGATGTCGGAGGCGGCCAACGCCCGCCTGGAACTCGAGACCAATCTGCGGCGCGCCTTGGAGCACCATGAATTCGTGCTCCACTATCAACCGCTGGTGCAAGTCGACGGTCTTAAGACCATCGGTGTGGAGGCCTTGATCCGCTGGCAGGGTCCCGGCGGCGGATTGGTGTCGCCCGGCCTGTTCATTCCGGTGGCCGAGGAGACCGGCATGATCGTGCCGCTCGGCGACTGGGTCTTGCGAACCGCATGCCGGCAAATGCGTTATTTCCTCGACGCCCGTCTCGGTATCGACACCGTCGCCGTCAACCTGTCACCGCTACAATTCAGCGACCCCGCGCTATTGCAGCGCGTCGCCACGGCGCTGAGCGAAAGCAACCTCGCCGCACATCACTTGGAACTTGAGCTTACCAAGTCGGCCCTGATCGAGGACAGCGATAACGTGATCGAGCGGCTCAGAGCCCTGAAATCGCTGGGCGTGAAGCTGGTGATCGACGACTTCGGTACCGGCTATTCGTCCTTTGCCTATCTCAAGAACTTTCCAATCGACAAGATCAAGATCGATCGCAGTTTTGTCGCCGACGTCGCCCGTGACGATGCGAGCCGGCATATCGTCACGGCCATTATCGCGATGGCCAAGAGTCTCAAGCTTGAAGTTCTCGCCGAAGGCGTCGGAGCGCAAGAGCAGTTCGAATTCTTGCGATCGCAGAGCTGCGACACCGTTCAGCAAATACGGTTCGGCAAGGCAATGGCCGAAGCAACTGATGGCCCGCTTACGCGCCGGCACTCTACCGACGTCCCGGGCGGTTGCAGGACGAAGACCGCCGATCAGGAGCGCGCTCTCGCTGAGCATGATCCGGAAAAGTGGATGCCGGTTTTCCGGAAAAGATCATGCTCCAACTAAAGCTGCTAGACCATCGTCCAATTCAATCTGATCGGATCATGGTCTAGCGGAGCGTAAATCCTCCCGCTCGGGCACTTCGTTCGGCGCCGCGGCGTAATAATCCAGAAACGCTCTTGCTGGCGCGGACGTCCAGTCGACTTCGCCGGTGATATAGCCGGCCGAACCGTCCCTGCACATCGATCACGTAACTAATCGGCATCCCCCAGAGCGTGAACGGAGCCGGCGCTTGGCTGCCGACCGGCTTGGCGATCCAACCCAACGGGTCGAGGACGAAGGTTGCAGCCGTCCCACGTCCAACTGCCGCAAAAATGCGACGACCGCCGATCGCGGTCCGCGATCGATCGAGACCGCGGCGATTTCGAGGAACCCCGGCGCGAATTCCCGCTGAAGGACGGCAAGGATCGGCAGCTCACGGCGGCACGGCGGGCACCATGTCGCCCAGAAGTTCAGCAGAACGACCTTGCCGCGAAATTCATCAAGCGCGACGATTTTGCCATCGATGCGCCGAAGCGGAATTGCCGGCACCAATCTGAGCGGCCGCAACTCCACGAATTGCGCCCGCTCGGTATGCAATGGAGGCGGGCCGCCGGCCGCGGCCGCCATCGGTAAATCGGCAATCGAGACCGCGGCCGCGGCGAGCAGACTTAAAGATAAGCCCCGGCGCGATACTCCGCCGCCATTTCAATTCATGGCGGCGTCCCGGCCGGCCCGGTCACAATAAGCGGCCCGTCAACGCCAGATGTCCGGACCAGCTCGCGAGCGCGCCGCAAACGGGCCTTCGCCGTCGGAACGCTTACGCCCAAGCGTTGGCCGATCTCGGCAATCGTCATTTCCTCGAAGTCACGCAGCAAAATCATTTCCAGATAGTGCGGCGGCAGCAATTCCAGGGCGCAGGCCAATTCCATCCGCAACTCGTCAGTGGGGCGCACCGCAAGCTTGGCCGCAACCTTCTCGTCCTCCAGATCGTCATGCACAAACATCTTGCGCGAGAGCCGCGAGCACTCCCGCCGTACGATGGTAAACAGCCAACCAGCAAAGACGCCGCCGTCTTCAGCGACCGAACATGGCGCGTGACGAGCAGCGGCGTACCTGGACGGCATCGTCGATTTCACTGGTCACACAATGGCGCAGCGCATAACGGCGAGCGTCGGCCTGGCACGCGACCAAGAGCTGGTTGAGCGCCAGGGCATCTCCGCTCTGGGCGCGAACAATGAGCTCCTCGCGGCTCGCCGTCATCGCCCCCACTCCGTCATTGATGGCCGAGCTTGCGACCCACCATGGCGCAGGCCGGGCAAAAGCCGAACATGCCGGACATCGCTGCCATCGCGCCGACCACGCCGACGACCCAGCCGGTGGTCGTGGAGCCGAAATAGACCACTGATGCGGCAATAAGAGCGACGCCCATTAACAGCCTGACCGCGCGTTCCCAGCCGGGGACGTTCTTCGAATAGAACATGGCAAACTCCTGATTTGGTGTGATGAGGGCTCTCCCTCATCCCCTAAGAGGCGGCGGTGGGCCAAAAGGATTCGCCTGGTCAAAGATCTTTTTGCAGATACGACGCGCGTTGCCTAACGGCTTCGACCAGAGCCGCCCCGTTAGCTCCGCCAGCCATTGCGGTGAATGACCGACCGCAACCGGCTCAATGCTCTTAGAGGGACCCGGGAAGACGCCGGAACTTCCGGATCGAGATCAGCAAAATCGCGAAGGCGACCTTCCCGTGCACGCCGCCAGTGAGCAGGTGCCCGCGCCATCGCGGGAGATAGCGACCACGACAGTCCTTTGTGAACCGGTCCCCGCTGATCCGTGCAATGAGACGGCGGCGCCGTCTCGCGCCTATTCGGGGACGCGAGCGATCAGTTGATGATGGGCCGTAACCCAATTTCACCACGTTGATCGCCGTGGAAGGCCTTGTCACTGTGATAAACCAGCAACACGGCATTGGCGTAAGTAGGCAGTTGCGGCGCCGTTACCACGATATGGGCGGTGCCGCTCTGACTGGCGATGAAATTGTAGGCGGAACCGGCACCGTCCAGAGGGGTGAAACCGATCGGCTGTAAGTCGAAGTGGTTCTCGAACAGGCTATAGGAACCGCCGGGCTGAAGATTGCTGAAGTCCGCCGTTATCTCGGCTTTGCCGTTGGCGACCGGAGCAATTGTCACCACGCCCGTTGCACCGAGCCAGTGCCCCAAGTCGAAACGCAACGGCTGTCCTTTCGCGTTGAACAGCGCGCTTACCTTGGCGTCCTGATCGATAAAGGGCGGGCGCACGCCAGCGACGTGCTGAATGTTTTGCGGCCCTAGGGCGCCAGGAGCCGACGCATCTTGGACGAAAACCTGAGGATCGAGCGTCTTCGGCTGATGCGTCTCACTGGAAAAGAACGCGGCGTGCGTCATGAACGTCAGCTTGGGGGCATCCGCCACCTGGCTGGCACCGAGACCGGCCGCGTACAAAAATACCAGTGCTGCGCTGAATAGACGACTGGCGTTGATCCAATTCATTGTTTTGTTCTCCGTGACATAAAAGGCGGGTTGGTATCCGAGATTCCAGGATCGGGCAGCGGACCAGACACGGAGCCGCCCCATTTGCCGCGACTTGTACATTCGCTGCATTAGGTTCGCTCGATGGCGCCGAAAGGTTACGGCCGCAGAAAAAAATTCTTTTCTATCGTTTGCGAGACCCACCGTTGTATTTTATCGGGTCGCCGTCGCTTCGATCGACCACACTAGAGCCGCCACGCGGCGAAGATCACCTCGTCATGTCAACTGGCCAGCATAGACCTAGCACCCCGCTCACCGTTGTCGGCGGGTCGACTACGGAGGGCCCGCGGAAAGTCGACCATACGAAGGACTGGTCAACGCTGATGGCTCAGGCTCAGGACGGCAATCGGCAGGCTTACCGACGCTCCTCGAAGCCATAACCCCCTATCTCCGTTCGTTGGCCGCACGCTGCTTCAAGCAGCCCAACGATGTGGGGACGCAGTCCAAGACGTCCTGTTGACCGTCCATATGGTCCGTCACGCTTACGATCCCGCACGTCCTTTCGGTCCTTGGCTGGCAGCGATCGCCAATCGACGCATCATCGATCGGCTCCGCCGCGACGCCCGCCGAAAGACTCGTGAGGTGGTTCTCGACCGAACATGAAACCTTTTCTGCTCCTGCTGACTTTGCTGGTGCGACACCTGACGAAGCAGCCCTGGTGCGGGCAATCGAGCAGCTACCCCCTGATCAACGGCAAACCATCACCATGTTGAAACTGAACCAGATGTCATTGAAAGAGGCTGCCGCGACCAGCGGCCGGTCATTCCGGCGCTGAAGACCGCTACCCACCGCGCGATCAAGAGCTTACGTGTTTTACTCAAGCCGCGGAGCGATCGGCCATGACCGAGACCCCGGATTTGATCGATGCGCTCGTTGAGAGTCGGTTCCGGTCCATCGCCTGCGCCCACCGACGATCCGGCCGCTCTATGGCTGGGATCGGCGGCGCTCGTTTTGGTGCTGATCGGCGTCGCACACGGTTTGCGGTCGGATTTCGCCGAACGTTTGCAGCAGCAGCCGCCCTTTGTCATCGGCTTGCTTGGTGCGCTGGCCACCGGCATTTTGGCGGCGATCGCGTCGTTCCGGGTCAGCCTTCCGGACGCCTCGCGATGGTGGCTCCTGCTGCCGTTCCCCGCCGTGGCCGTTTGGGTATCGACCATCGGCTATGGCTGCCTTACCGATTGGGTCAGCATAGGTCCGGGTGGCGTCCGCATGGGCGAAGCCGTCCGATGCTTCGCCACCCTTCTGATGACCAGCGTGCCGCTGTCGATTGTGCTCCTGGTGATGTTGCGGTGCGCCGCGCTGCTGCGCCCGACCGAGGTCAGCGTGATGGGCGGATTAAGCGTTGCCGCGATCACGTCATTCGCCCTTTCGCTGTTTCACGATCTCGACGCCACCATCATGATCCTCGTTTGGAATTTTGGCTCCGCGGCACTGATCGCCGCGCTTGGCACATTATTCGGGCGTCGGATGTTCCGGTGGATGGCGACCCGTTTCATGCCCAATCCGGTCCGCCTATAAGCGCCGGCGCAACGCGCATTTCCGGTCGATGACCATAAGCCAATCGGCGATTTCCTGAAGCCGTCGATCCGCCCGATCACGCCCTCTTCCCTCATCTCAAGCGACTCCCGCCGGAGCATTCTCCGGATTTGCAAGGCAGCATGAGGCAAACCGAAAGGATCGGGGATGCATTTCCAATGGCCTTCCGATCATGGAGCGACGGTCCAAGTCCAGCCGCGATTGACCGCGGCGGTCGTCCGCCGTCGGACCTGTCGTGGATCAAAAACCGCAGAGGCCTCGTCACTGGAGGGCACGATCAGACGCTGATCGGCTTAGACCTTGAACCCGATCCGAAGGCCGCCCCAGTGGCGGCCGTTGACCGAAATCGGTGCCGAAACGTCTTTCAGAAGAACGAATGTTCCTCCGCCCATGTCGCGGCGGTAGGTTTGCAGAAGAAATGGCCGCTTATTCTTGCCGGCCGAAAGCCCGGTGCGGTCGTTGAAAATCCGTCGATTGCGGCAATTGGCGGCGTTCCAGACCGGGTCCGGACCTTGCGGCTTTGAATAGATGAGGTTGTAGTTCGGCAGGTAGCCGTTGCGGTCGACCGCGGCGCAGAACGTGATCCGCGGATCAGCCGACAATAAGCCTTCCTAAATCGGCGGCAGCTTGGCGTCCGTCAAGGCAACGAACTTGGTCGTCATTTGCTGCGGATCGGTATGCGGAATCGGCGCATATTTCTCGTCGAACAGATTGGCGAGGCTGATCTCGCCGTCGGTTACGGCACGCTCGAACAGTGCCCCGATTTGCCTAGCCGTGGCCTGACATAATTCTATGATCGAGCTATCCGAACTCTTGATGCCGCTTTCGGCAATAAAGAGGATAAAGTCCTCGCTAATACCGAGGATGGAATCCGCTTTGCTGTGCGCACGTTGCAAATGCGTAATTCCGGAATTCACCGCATCGGTGAGATCGTTCAGCTCGTCATGCAGCGCGGTGCAACTCGTGTTGGTTTGGTCGACCGACTGCGACATGGGATCGATGTTGCCGATCAGGCCTTGTACAGTTTTGACGAGCGTCTGGACCCTCGTCATCGTCTGCTTGGATTGCTCGGATTCCAGTTTGGCCGCCTGCGCGGTTTCGGCATTGCGTTGAGCCCGCGTGGTGAGCGCCGCAAGCGTGCGGTCAGCAATTCGAGATGCTTCTGATTGGCCGTTGTGGCGGTTCGAATGTTTTCGGCAAGTTCCTTAACGGCTTCGGCAATGACCGAGAAGCCGGCCCCCGCGCGGCCGGCATGCGCCGCCTCGACCCGCGCATTGAGGGCGAGCAATTGCGTATCGTAAGCAAACCGCTGAATATCAACAAAGGTATTGAGCACCGCCGTAATCGTGACGCCGACTTCTTCAATTGAGTGACGGACGGAAACTGCGCCATCGCCAAGCATGCCGATTTTGTCCGCCGTGTTGGCGATGGTCGTGGAAATCCCTTCGGCGCTGGCCTGCAATGTGTCCCGCGTCTCGTACGCAGAGGCCCTTGCCGATTGCATCAACTCAAAGAGCACCGCATTGGCATCCGCCATATGCTGCGCCGCCGCCTCGGCGCCCCGCGAATGATGCTGTTGGGTTTGCCCGAGCTTGGCGAGATCGCTGATGATCCCGGCCAAATCCGCGATTTCGATGCCGAGCTGACCGCTGCGATCGCCAATATTCGAGGTCGACCGCTCTGCAGGAGATGCAGCCGGAACCGTATTGCGAAGCACCGCAGTCGACATATTGCAGGTCTATTTTGTAGATTACGTACTGTTTATGGCTACGATCCTTTAATAATTCTTTAACACTCTCAATTCGCTCCCAAACAAAGTTTTCTCGTAATGGCACCGGGCATGAAGATTGGGATTTTAGGCTGACCACTGCACCGCGGCATCGGGAAAGCCCACAACGGCGGCCATACGATGGACCCGCCCGCACTTGCCGCCTGCCCGTCATGGCGCTCTATTGAGCAGATAGCGAAAAATCCAGATACCTAAACACCATCCGCCGGGGATGTGCGTAACCTTCAAGGTTATGCGTCGGGTTGAAATCCGGGTAAATTCAATGATAGTTCGTCTATCGGGCACATGAAATCAGCGTCAACCCGCTGGCACCGAATGATGCAGCAAGATTATTACGCGGTCCTCGCACGCATCCTTGGCGCCACAGTGCAGGACGGAGGTCAGTTGCGCCGGATGATCTATGAACTGGCGCAAGAATGAAGTTGGCAGACAAGTCCTGCTACAGAACATGGGGCGCCCGGGTTTAAGAAGCAGGCGCTCGATCTGAAGCGGCCATCGAGCAGATCGAGTTGGACGTTGCGCAAAATCTTCCCCTGCTGAGCTACGAAGGCGAAACCGGCGCGACGAGAACCGATTTTATTTTGCATCGCTCCGCTCCGACCACACCAAGCAACCAGTTGAATGAAGTCTTGGGGCCGCCGACTTACGCCGCCGTACGACGGCTGGAGCCAATCAAGCCGCCGCCGCCATTGTCGGCGATCGAAGGCTAATTCAGTTTTCCTCGACGGCCTCGGTCCGCGCACCAACGCGCGCGCCAAATTGTGGTTTCGCGTCCAGCTTGCGCTTGCGACTGCCGCTGGCGTTGCTGTCTATGTCGCAGTGGCACGCCAGCCCGAGTTATTTGGAGGTCGGCAGATCGTCCATGAATCGGTGCAACTGATAAAGACGACGCGCGAACCGGCGCCGGCCCCAATCCCCAAGCCGCAATCACCGATACCCGGCGTGCCTTTGCCTACCAATTACGGCGTATTCACTGTCGCCGACGGGAAACTGATGCAGCTTGAGTTGCTGCCGATCCGGGTACCGGACCCAGTCTCGATATCAGCCGTGATCTCGACGCCAAGCCCGACCGCCGTGCCGGATGGCCGGCTGCAATTCCTGGTGTTCCGGCGCGATCTGACAAACAGCGCGCCGGAGAGCGCCGTCGTAAGAGTGGTGGCCCAGGTCAAACGCGCGCTAACCTTCACTGACGGCAAAGCCATGATCCAGAACGTCGAAAATGCCTGGGCGGTGCGCGGCGACGCCACCCGATGACGGTTGCGCCAGTAGAAGATAATCCAGAAATGATCATCATTCGGCCGCCAACCAGCAATTTCGTGTTTCCCGCCGGCCGTTATGCTTTGGTGGTGAAAAATGAGGCTTACGATTTCACTGTTGCCGGAGCGATCACCGACCTGGACCACTGGCCTGGAGGGAACCGATGCGGTTGGTGAACCGGTTTATTCACAATGTCGGGCACCATAGAATGCGCCATCCAAGGCCGATCGGATCGGAGCCTTTTTGGCGCATTTGTTTGTAACAACGCGCTATTTGTGATCCGCTTGCATTTGTATCTGCAACGCTGCCGTTGGCGGACCAAGCGCTTCAGGATGCCCTCTCGCTGCAGTCCTACAATCGCGAGAGCAAGATCGACGGCGCGCCGACGCCGATCAGCATTCTCCGCCTCAACCTAGAAGATTTGCGCGGGTATGGAGAGAGCAGGACCCAAATCGAGCTCTTTCGGTGTGGGGGATCGCCACCTTTACAGGCCTTCATTGCTATCCGGTGCCCGCTCCGCCCATCGCCTTTGGCTATTACGCTGACAGCTTGAACCTGCGCCAATTCGCCTACTGGAAACGTGTTTTGCATCGGAAAGCTGTCCGTCTCCCTCAACCCCCGCAATCTCAATAGGGAATCAAAACGCGGATATAACGCGCTTCCAAACGGCTCTATTGATGGGATATCTGCGTTTCCATTGTCCGGCAGTCTATGCGGAAATCGAAGCTTGGTATTTTAGGCTGTCATTACTAAACGCAGGTTCTGACAGGCACGCTATTACGTTTAGCGTCTGAGTAATATTCTTAATAAAGGTTCGGTATCATCAATAGGACTTTTCTATTTTCGCCGCGTGTAAACCCGTTTGCCGAACGAAGAGGGATCCGAGCCTGACGCTGGTTGGATGCTCGTCCGCATCTTGCTCCGTTTTCTCGTCTAGGCCTTCAATGCTTAGGGCGAATGGCCGGAATACATCCTTATCTCATTCGAACCGCAGGACATCGGCGGGAGAGACCCGGCTCGCCCCCCGGGCCGCCGGTATGACGCTCAGCAGGGTCACCAGGAAGGCCAGGAATCCCACGATCACGATCTGTTGCCAGGCGATGATGAAATCCATGTCCATGCTCTGGAAGCCGGTCTGCCATAGCTGATAACCTACCACAATGCCCAGGAGGCTCCCGATAACGATGCCCAGCACCGAGACGAAGGCAGATTCCAGGGCGAAGTTCGTCACCACCATGCGTTTGGTGTAGCCAAGGGCGCGCATCATGCCGATCTCGATCCTCCGTTCGTGGATGGAACGGATGGTAATGATCCCCAGGCCGGTGATGCCGATGATCAGGCCCAGGGCCAGGAAGGCCTCGATAAGGTTCAGTATGCCGGTTATCTGGTCGACCGCCGACTGGGCCACCGATTTGATCGGGATGGCCACCACCCCGTACTGCCAGAACTGGCTCTGGATAAGCGTGCCCTGCCTTTCCGGGTCGAGGCCTCCCTTCAGTTTGATCAGGAACAGATTGGCGCCGTTGACCTGAAGGTCGTCGGCCACGTACTGCTGGCTCACGAACAGCCCTTTGACCACCTGCTGTTTCATCACACCCGCCACGGTCATCGTCTGTGCCCGTCCGAAACGGTCCGTCAGGACGATCTTGTCACCGATCGTGATCCCCTGGAGGTTGGACCTGACCAGGGTGATGCCGGTCGGCGAGGTGACGCTCCCGCTGCCATCGATTATGACCAGGCTGCTGTTGTCCCGAACGGCGTTCCAGGCGTCCATCTGGGTGTGGTACAAGGTGCGGTTCCAATCGGTCAGCGGATAGTTGCCTTCAGTGTACAGGGCGGTATCGGTCCCTACGACGCTATAGCTGAAAGGTGCGCCCCTGTCCGTCCCATCGCTGTTCTTGAGGGTGACCTGGGCCTCCCCTATGCTCAGCTGGACGACGTTGGTGATATTGCCCTTCTCCACCAGTCCGCCGGTGGTGTTGATCTGCCCCCAAACGTCTACCGGGAAGGCGGCGAAGGCGCCCACGTCGAACCCTCCGGAAGAGTCATTGATCTCCTTGGGGATCCCCACCGCCAGGATGCCCGAGATCATGGTCAGGGTGGTCACGGTGAATATCACCAGGGCAAAGATGAATATGCTCAGGGCGGTCCTCGTCTTGGCCCTGAGCGGGTAAGAGAGGGCGGTCTTTATGACCGCCTTGTAGCCTCCCTTGACCCTCAGCAGCCTGGTCAGGGCCGACACCATGGGATCGCTGTTGAACATCACCACGATGAGCGAGGACACCACCAGGAATATCCCGGCGATGATGTACGTCTCGATGCTGATCGGGTAGGGGAAGATCTGGAAGCCCTTGGGCAGCCAGACGATCAGGGTGGCAAAGCCTGCCACGTTCCAAGCCAGGCGATCGCCGGTCCACCGGCGAAGGATGAGGCCGGAGGAGATGGTCATCAGGGACAGTCCGCTCATGGCTGGACCGTAGGACCTCATGGTTATTCCGGCCAGCATATCCAGGAGACCGATGGCAAGGATTGCCAGTCCAAGGAGCAGGACGCCCATGTCGCTGCGCGACCGCGCCGGTTCGGGCACGTTCCGTACCGCCCGCACGATGTTGAGATTGGATATGCGCCAGGTGACCAGGTAGACCGTGGCCATGGTCAAGAGGAACCCGGCCAGGTAGGCGGCGGCGAGGGAGAGCGGGGTGAAGGTGAAGTACTGTTCGATCGGCGCACCGAAGTTCACCACCATGCCGGTGGCGATGATTATCACGTACGCCAGGAACAAGCCGACCACCGAGCCGATCAGCGCCGCGATCGCGGCGTAGACGACGCCCTCGTAGGTGAACAGCTTCCGCAGTTGGGTGCGCTGCATGCCCACCGCCCGGGCCACTCCCATTTCGCTCTTCCTCTCCTCGCCCAGCATGATGAAGATGTTGATAATGAGGGCGATCCCGGCGATGACCGAGAACGACCCAAACACGAGGAACAGGGAGAGGAATGGTGCCACCTGTGAGCGCCCTTCCGCGATCGATTGGGCCCGGTCGGTCTGTATGGACAGGCCGAAAGGCTTGAACGCGCTGAAGGCGGTCCCGTTGACGGTCGAGTTCACTTCATCGCGGGACGTCTGGATGTTCTCCCGGCCAGACGCATCCAGGGTGACGGCCAGGGTGTTGACGTCGTTGGGCAGTCCGCGGAGCTCCTGGGCGGCGGTGAGGTTGATGAAGATCCGATCGTCGTTCCCGATGGCCCCGATGTTCCGGTCCTGCACGACGATCTGGGCGGTCAGATTGATGTTGTTCAGGTCGTGGAACAGGCTCAGGACATCTCCCTGTTTTATGTCCAGCGAGTTTGCCGCCCGCTCGTTCAGGTACGCATGCCCGGCAGTTGGTATCGTCGTTACAGTGGAACCGTCGGCGGTCACGAAACCCCCGAAATTAGTAACGAAGTAAGGGGTCCAGCCCCTGGACCGTGATAGAAGGTTCGGTCAGGGTGTTATTCAGGTCCTTGATGCTGGCCGTATCCAGCAAATACCATTCCGCACCGCTGACGTGGCTCAGGTCCCTCACCTGGTCCCGCACCGGTGCGACATCTGTGTAGTTATAGTAACCCAGGTTGGAGTCGCCTGGTCCGCCCACGAAGAAATCGACCGCCCCATACCCCTTGGCCACCTCGCCGACGATGAAGTTGTCGAGGGTGTCGCTCACGACCAAGGACGCTGCGATTATGGCGGTGCCGACCATCAGGCCGGCCAGTACCAGAGCGGTGGCGGACTTGCGCCGGGCGGAGTTCCTTATGGCCATTTTGAACAGGATACGGTTCCCCGCGGCATCGGCCAGGACGAAGAGCACGATGAGCCCGATGAGGGCAACTATGAACAGGGTAAGGGGAAGATAGTAAAACGCCAAGAACGTCAGGACGACGAAAAGGACGGCCATGGCTGCGGACCTGAGCCTGGCCACGGTCAGGCCCCCAGCTCTTCGATCTCTTGGGATATGATTTCCACGTTGCCTTGGCCGGTGATGATGTTGCCGTCCCGCATGTGGATGATCCGGTCGCACTTTGCCCCCACACCCGGATCATGGGTCACGACCACGAAGGTCTGGCCATTCTTCTGGTTGAGGCGGCGCATCAGCGCCACCACCTCGTCCGAGTTCTTGTGGTCCAGGTCACCGGTTGGTTCGTCAGCCCATACTATGGCCGGAGAGTTGGCCAGCGCCCGGGCGATGGTCACCCGCTGCCTTTCCCCTCCGGACAGGGCGGAGGGGCGCATCTCGGTTTGTCCGAGAGGCCGACGGCGGTCAGGAGGTCGACCGCCCTCTTCCGCGATTCCTTCTGATCGGCACCAGTAACCAATAAAGGAAATTCAACGTTCTCTGCGGCGGTAAGGACCGGCAGGAGATTGTAGAGCTGGAACACGAACCCCATCCGGTGGGCCCGAAAGCTGGTCTTGTCGTGGTCTTTCATGGACGTGAGGTCCCGGCCCTCGATGAATATCTTGCCCGAGGTCACCTCATCGATACCGGAGAGGCAGTTGAGAAGGGTGGTCTTGCCGCAGCCGGAAGGGCCCATGACCGCCACCATCTCCCCTTTGCGGATCTCCATGGTGATTCCCCGGAGAGCGTTGACCGTGACGCTCCCGGTCACGTAGGTCTTTGTCACATTCTCTGCTCGGATGATCTTCGTGCTCGCAGCCGTAGGTTCAGTCAGGTCAGACATTGTCCGCCTCCGTTTCGAATGAACCGGTACATCCTCGGGTGAATGAGGGAACGTTGAAATGATCGACGAGGTCAAGGAGCCGCAGATCCGGCCTTGATATTGAACTTAACTTTCTGACCGAAATGCTAATGGCAAGATCGCACGATCCGCCGATCGCGTTCGGAACCGCTCTATAAGTCTCATGGGGCCTTTGGAATTCTCGAGGATCGGTAACGAAAGTGGGATTGTCGGCGGTACCAACACCGAATCCCTTTGCGAGGTCGGCAACAACGTTCATCTGGCAGCTCCGAATACTATTGCCGCCCGAAGGGTTTAATCCTTTGTAGGGTCTAATTGGCTGCTGGTCAGGTCCCGAAAGGGCGCATTCCATTCGCATAGAGTAAGCCAGAGGGATCGACCGTTGGATCCGAGACGGTCGGCAGACGAGGGTTCGGATGATCCCACAATGGAGGTCGATCGCGCTCGGGCTCAGATCACCATCCGAACAGGAGTGATGCGCCAGGTTCATCCGGAGGAAGGTGCTCGATGAAGTCTTCTATGGAGAAGGTCGGCCGGGGGTCTGGACGGCGTTCTGATACCAAGTATACGACAGGATTTCAATGGCCTAATCCAATGGTGAAAAGCATCTGGCTCGATTTCCCTGACGATAACTGCAGTTTTCTGGCGGAGATGTCCACGGCCTTCTTTCCCATCTTGGGGAAAACAATCACCGCTGTCATGTTCTTCATTTCGACGTCCTCCGAGCTCAATTCCTTCAACCCGCGGACAATTGGCTGTATGTCCAACTTCCCGCCCAGGATCTCCTGGATGGACTTGCCCCGGACATCCTTTGAGGTCGCGTCGAAGATCTCGTAAACGACGCATTGGCGGAATGGACGATCAGGTCCGAATCTCCAGGATCATGAGGGGTTCCTTGATGGTATTGACTATGCTCTCCGCATATTCCTGCGAGGCCTGGATTCCATGGACACCTCTTTCAGCTTCTCCTGGAACTTCTTCTGCTCATCGATGTCGCTGAAGGTCATCACCAAGCCGTCTATGACGTTCTCGACCGTCCGGTAGGGGAGGATCTTCAAACGGTACCAACGTCCATCCTTGGTCTGGACCTCTTTCTTGATCGTATTGAGGGTGTTGAGCACTTCCTTGCTGTCGCTCAGCAGGTCCTCGTAATGCAGCCTCATGGCTATATCCTGGATCGGGCGGCCAATGTCCCCCGGGAGCAGGTTCATGATCGTTCTCCGTCTGAAGCGTGAACCTCCTGATCCTGAGGCCGCGGATCGAGGAACAATATCGCTTCGTCGACGCTGTACAGCAGGTTCTTGGTGTCGCTATTGATCGAGGAGAGTTCCTGGTTCTTCCTTTCCAGCTCGGTGTTGACGGTGAGCAGTTCCTCGTTCAGCGAGTTCAGCTCCTCCTTGCCGGTTTCCGATTCCTCGACCCGCTCTGAAGTTCCTCGTTGTTCGATTGCAGCTCCTCGTTTGTGGAGGTCAGCTCTTCGTTCGAGGTCTCCAGCTCCTCGATCGTGTTCCTGAGGTTCTCCTTGGTGAACCAGGTTTCTTTCCAGTTCCTCGATCCTGGTCTCGCGGTTCGGGGATATGGTGAGCTCCTGCTTATCCTTCAGGATCTTGCCCGGGGATCTTCTTCTCGTCGAACAGGATCATAACGTCCGAGACTGGCAAACGTCCTCCAGCGGCCTGACTATGACATTGAGGAAGGATGAATCCCCGTTCGTATGGACCTGTATTGCCTCTCTTGTCACCATCCTCCCGCTGCTCCTGGATTCGTTCAGGGCGAGTATCACCTCCGATCTGATATCGTCCCGCAGCAGGTCTTGAAGTGCAAGGCTGGCGTTGCCTTGGGGAGTGTTCTAGGTATCTATTAGTACGTCCGTGAAAATAGGTGATCTCATCCTTTTCGTTCACGATCAGACTCGGCGGTGTGTGCTCCGGACAGCAGAATCCTCTCAGCTTTCTCTTTGCCGAAACGTTCCTTAGCATGCACGGTTTCCCTATGGGCGATCTCCTTCGGCGGCTTGGTTTGCACGCTCATCTTTCTGGGGGAATATGATGACTCGTAAGTCTTTCTCCGGTAGATCTTCCTCTTCATGTCCACTGAAGTGTAGTTTTCTTCAAAACCGGAAATAGTCTCTGATTCGCCCAAGAACAGGATACCGTCCGGATTCAGGGCGGAGCTGAAGGTCTCCAGAACCCTTCTCTGCAACACAGGTTCAAAATAGATCAGCAGATTACGGCATGACAACAGGTCAAGGTGAATGAAGGGCGGGTCACGGATGACGTCATGGGGACGAAAACGACCATCTCCCTGACCTCTTTCCGGACCTTGTAACCGTTGTCTTGTTTTATGAAGAACTTTTCCAGGCGTTTGACATCGACATCTTCTGTGATGGCCAATGGATACTCTCCGGTCCGGGCGATGTTGACGGCGCTCTCATTGATGTCGGACCCGAGGATCTGGACTTCCTGGGATTCCAACCTGATTCTTCCATCAGCTCTCGGAGGACAATACCGATGGAGTAGACCTCCTCGCCGCTGGAGCAGCCAGTTACCCACACCCTGAGCTCCTCCTTTTTCGAATCGGGGAGCAAAGAAAGATTTCCTCAAGGTCTGCTTGAGTGATTCGAAGGCCTCGGGATTCCGGAAGAAGTTCGTCACCTCTATCAGCAGGTCCTCGAACAGCAGGTGTATCTCCTGGAGGATTGGCGAGCAAATAGGCCGCATATTGCTCCTTGTTTTCCAGCTGATGCAGGGTCATGCGTCGCTCGACCCTGCGGTTAATGGTGCTTCTCTTGTACAGGGAGAAATCGTGGCCCGTCCCGCTCTTGGATTATTGACAATATTTTGTGTTCGGCGTCGACCGAACCAACCGGTTCTGCACGTGGAAGAGTTCCCCTGCTTCCCAACGCGTGCATATACTTCAGGATCATCCCAGGCATTTCTATCGGGGGGGAGTACATAGTCCGCCAGGTCCGGTCTCGATGGCGTTGCGCGGCATACTGTCATACTTCGCGGTCTCCGGGCTCTGCACCACGATCATTCCCAGGTTGGAATGGATCGCTCTTATCCCGAATGAACCGTCCGATCCGTTACCGGAAAGAATGACCGCAACTGCGTTCTCCTTCCGATCTTCGGCCAAAGATCGTAGGAAGAAATCGATGGGCATGAAGGGCTCGCTTTCATTGCTTCGGTCATAAAGATGCAATCTTCCGTCAACGATGATCATGTTCTTTCCCGGCGGGATCACGTAGATATTGTTCTTCTGGACGACCGCCGCTTCCACCGCTTGGGTCGCTTCCATCGTCGTGCTCTTGGAGATTATCTCCGCCATTAGACTGGCATGATGCGGTTCGAGGTGCGTTACCACTATGTATGCCAGGCCCGAATCGGAGGGCACGGTCTTGAAAAATGCCTCGAGCACCTCTAGACCCCCAGCCGACGATCCCAGGGCGACTATGGGGAATGGTATGTCGATCTGTTTGTCGTTCTCGTCGGCTGCATTGTCCTTCTCCTTTCTTTTCTTCTGGTCGCTCTTTGCCATTATTCTCCCCCAAAGCAGTCGATTTCTGACTATGCCGCTCCCTAACTCCTTATACTTACTTACAGACTTTGTCTGGCTATATCGAATATCGAAAGAAAATGAAACTAGCTTCCTGCCCGATCTCATCACTTTTACCGGAAAAACGAGGCCGAATCAAATTGTATTATTAAAGAGGAACTCCTTATGTTGTTTGTATTGATGGAAAACGAACATGAAGGTCTGAGCCTCAGGGAGCTGGCCATTAAACGACTCACGGGAATCGTCGATGCCGGTGATGGCAGGCCGAGACGAAGTTCGGAAACTTTTGGAAGAGCTTACGATCCATGAAGAGGAGCTCAAGATCCAGAACGAGGAACTGCTCAGAATCCAGATAGAACTGGAAGCATCCAGGGCCAGGTACTTCGAGCTTTATGACCTCGCCCCGGTTGGATACATAACGCTGACGCCTGAACTAGTGATAAGAGAGGCCAATCTGGCCGCGTCGAGACTTCTGGGAACTGAGAGGAACAAGCTGATCAACAAGCGATTGTCATCTTTCCTCGCCCCGAATTCTTCAGGAAGAACTGCATCTTCATTATCGGCAGCTTGAACAAAGCAGACTCAGGCAGGTCCATACATTCCTGGTCAGAAATAATGAAGGAGGGGAGATACAGGTCAGGATTCGAGAGCAATCGAATGGAAGGTGGTCTCGACAAGGGGTTCAGGTCGGTCCTGACCGATGTGACAGAATTGAAGAAGGTCGAAGACGCCAACGCTGAACTGCAACAATTCGCCTACGTCGCCAGCCACGATCTTCAGAGCCGCTAAGGATGGTGATCAGCTATCTTTCGTTGCTGCAGAAGAAATATGACACCAGTTGGACCAGGAAGGGCAAGAGTACATTCAGTATGCCGTGGACAGCGGCACAAGGATGCGCCTGTTAATCGATGATCTCTCGAATATTCCAGGCTGGACTCGAAAAACAGGTCTTTCCCGGTCAATATGAATGCCGTCGTGAAGAAGACCGTCGCCATTCTCAAGATGCAGATCGAAGAGAACGGCGTGAAGATAATTATTGGCGACCTGCCGACGATACGGGCGGATGAGTCTCAGATGACGCAGCTCATGCAGAACCTGATCGGCAACGCGATAAAGTTCCATGGAACCGAACCGCCGGTGATACAGATAAGCGCTGAAAAGGGAGAGGATGAATGGACCTTCTCCGTCGAGGACAACGGGATCGGGCTCAACATGGAATATCGGAGGAAGGTCTTCCAGATGTTCCAGCGCCTGAACAGAGGGGGCATTTCTCAGGGAACAGGGGTCGGGCTGGCCATCGCCAAGAAGATAGTCGAGCGGCTTGGCGGTCGCATATGGGTAAAGTCCCAGGAAGGAAAAGGGGCGACCTTTTTCTTCGCCATTCCCAGTGCCCTGGGCTAAACGGAGTAGAGCGGGCTAATAGCGTGTCCCCCTTCATTTCGACATGATTTCAGGCACCGTTCCGCTGGACCTCTATTGTGTCAACTATCATCTCAACCTCAAGCCATTCTGACTTTCTCCCGACGAAGCTGATCCTTGGTCCTATGGGGGCAGACAGACAAAAAAGAGTCAAGATTTTTATGACGTTAGGGGCGTCTAGCCCTTGGCAAACCTCGCCCTGAACTCCTTCTTGCCCTCCGTGCCGCCTGATTCCTTCAACCCGGCATTCTGCATGCAGTGATCTGATCTCTTCCAAAGGTATTCCATGACTCTTTTTGATAGGCTCCCGCAGCACAATGAAACCTGTAGGGTTCAACTTGTCGGCAAGGCTTCTAACGATCTTCAGCCCTTTCTCCGGATGGGATATCGTGCAGAACGTAGCTGACCACAATAACATCGTAGGACCCATTCGGCAAAGATGAAGTTCTTATATCGGACAGGACGAAATCGATGTTATTGAATTCCTTCAGCCCCTTCTTGGCCACATTCTGCCATTCCTCGGAAACGTCCAGTGCAGTGACCCTTCCTTTTCCGTTCAGGGATTTTGCGATATAGTAGGCATTATCCCCCCATCCAGCGCCGAAATCCAAGACCTTCTCTTTTCCCCTTTAGTCCGATCTCCTCCACGAATTTCCGGTTTCGGGATCTCCGGGTCAGCCTGGATGCCAAGAGGACGAACACGATTTCAGTCCTGCTTGGTTTGGTGATGCTCATTTCATGCCTCCGGCTATCCATCGTGTTCCTAGCACATATAGCAACTGGCCACTTGTGGCCATGAGATCGCGACCGCTTGAAAATAAGGCTGAACAGATCGGGAACGATGACTTGATTCTTCCGACATATCGAATAGTTTCCGGCATCTGACCTCATTTCTGGATGGGTCACCGCTTCCAGGTTCAGTCGCCCTTCACCCAATCTCATGAAGGGGCCGATCGGTCTGGACTTGCGGCCCGGTGTCTCATCGGTACAATCCATGCCAAATCACTCCAGTCAGTGACGGTCTTGCATCCCTAAACGGCTATATCATTCATAAATTGGATATACGCCGTCAAATCATGACCGTCTGAGGAAGAACAGATTGGTATATTGCACAACATGCGGGGCTCCGAATGAGCGAGATTCGGCCTTCTGCCATAATTGCGGAGCACGCCTGGCCCAATTGGGAATGAACCAGACCTGGGAAGATCCCCAGACTCCCTCGAACCAATCTACCCAGTCTATGCCCCAAACGGATTCCCCCGGGTCTGAAGGACAATACCAGGATTGGGAGCCGGCACGATCACCAGCTCCGAGACGACGGACAGGGGCTGGAGCAGTGGTGACGTTCCTCCTTTCGCTGGCTGTGGCGGGAATGCTCATATGGGTGGCCTCCTCCCCGGGACTGATCCACATAAATCTCGATTCAAACACCGTGACCAGCAGCCACAACATCCAACTCAGTTCTGGAAATTACAACGTGACCTACTCATGGGCATACCCGTACGGCTCGAACAGGGAATGGAGCATCCGGGTCACAATACCGGCCACCACGTACAATTACTACAGCGACCCGGCTAAGACCACCGATTACGCTTCGTACGTGACGAAGGAAGATCCGATTGTGGACAGAATAGCCTTAGAGCTTAGGAACGATGCCAAGAACAACAGTTTCGACACAGCCCAGTTCGTGCTCTCATTCGTGCAGAACATACCATACGGGACCGATGAGAACACCACCACACCCCCTACGGACAACTTCCCCCGGTATCCGGATGAGACACTGGTGGATGGCGTGGGGGATTGCAAGGACCATTCGTTCCTCTTCGTGTCGTTGATGGAGTCCTCGGCAATAAACGTCGATATGGTTCTTTTCTTGCTCACTAAGGCCGGAGTAGCGGTGGGGCACATGGCAGCGGGCATGTTGGGCACAGGCTACACCGGGACGTATTTCCAGTATCAAGGGGGGAACTACTTCTATTGCGAGACCACCTCGCCGGGTTGGACAATAGGTGATATGCCGCCCGAGATGGAGAGTTACGAGGTTCAGGTCCTGCCCACCTGACGCGCCGATATCCTGGCCGAGTTCCGCGGAATCCAACAAGCTGACAGTTCGGAATGAACACATCATGTTTTTGTTTCATCCGCCGGCAGGTCAAACAAATAATATTCCAGGACCCTGCATTCTCCAGCAGGAAGGCTCAGCGGGAGTTCCATGTTCCATTTTACATAGTCATAGAACGCAATAGACTCCGGGAACGAATGAGGAAGAGCAACCAACCGTCCACGGAAGAATCGGAACATTCCTTCACTGAAGGCACTTGTCCCCATAGTGCGGGAAGCCCAGCATCAGCTTCACAGATTCCGGCATAATTTTTTCGTAATCTCATTGATATCCATACTTCTGTGCGTTCTCGCGCTTTTGAACGCATATCTCAATTTCTTGACCATATCGTCCTATGCCGTAGACCCGCAGGTATTGTCCCCTTTCTTGCTGGCTGGCTATCTGGGGATGTTCATAACCGTGGCCTTCTTGCCAATACCGGATTACATACTCCTCCCCGCATATGGTTCGTTATCGGCATTGGGAGTGTTCGACCCCTACGTCACCTTCATGGTGTGCTTGGCCGCCGCTGTCCTTCCAGTCCAATACTTGCCGGCCAGACTCGCCGGCAGACCTTTGCTGCTGAAGGGAATATCATACTTCGGCATATCGGAAAGGTCTCTCGAATCAGCGGAGAAGTGGCTGGTGGAGCACGGCAAATTCTCCATTTTCATATCCACATTCATACCGTTCTTCTACACGGTAACTTCACTGGCTGCGGGGGTGCTTAAGATGAATGCTGGAAAATTCCTGCTTGCCAGCGCAGTCGGGTTTGGATTGAGGTACGTGTTCCTCGAGTTCATCGGCTATAACGGAATATTCATCTTCACCGCTTCTTTCGACTATTCCCAAAGGGCCATCATTGTTCTGCTCTTGATACTATCATCGATCTATGCGCTCTATTATCTCGTAGGTAATCTCAGGTCGGGTTGGCCGGATTCGACCCCGAGGTAGGTTTGATTCGATACTCATCCAAAAACATGACGACTTCCTATAATAAGAGAAAAAAAAGGGGCCACGCCCCCGAGCTCAGTATTTCTTAAGGATCTCCGTAAAGAACCCAGAGTACAGGGGCGCCATGGGATTGTTCCCGGTCATGCGGTCCTTGACCGAGAGGGTGGTCACATACGCTTTAGAGTTCTTGGTGAAAAGCATGTCGTGGCCGACGCATAGTCCGACGACAATGTTCATTTGGGTCCCGGCCTGGTTCAGAAGCTCGGCCTGATACACCGGATTGCAAACAGACTCGTTCTCGCTCTTGATGCAGTCCTCTTTGGGAACGTCGAACTCTGCCTTCTTCATTGAGAAGTTGCGGCAGATGACCGAACAAACCTCGAAACCTCTAGCCTCGAGCACCTTTGTTAGCCTGATGCCATCGTCTCTGGCGGCCAAGCAGAAAGCCACCCCGATCCTCTTCCACCCCATCTGGTCGGCGAATGCCATCGATCTCGGAAATTCGCGGCCGGATGGGCGTCAGGACCCCATTCACCGGCTGCAGGGTGCCCCGTTCGACCTTGGCGGCAGCCTGCATCATGGTCTTGGTCTCTGGATCTTGATAGCGTTCTATGATCTCTTCCTTAGTGATCTCAGAAACATTTGTTGGGCAGCTCTTGAACTTGCCTGGTTCGCCTATCTTGCAACCGGCGTCACCGCATCTGTCGCATCTGGGGAAATCCAAAATAACACCAATCACTAATCTTAACGGGAGTTAATATAATCTGTTACAAAACCTGTGACCAATATGATAATGTTCCACCGATCATGAGCGGATAAGAAATTGTGGACAAGCTCTCCGAGTGCCGAATGAACCGCGAGCCCGTTCGTCAGGTCCTACCTCAATACCATTTCTCGCTCCATTCGGCCATGTCCGCGATCATCTTGGACAGTTCGGAGCCTCTCTCGGTCAGGGAGCATTCGACACCGGGCGGGCTTAGATCCATGATCTTCTTGGCCACGATGCCGTATGCTTCAAGCTCCTTCAGTTTGGAAGAGAGTGTCTTATAACTGATAGGGGCCAACGATTTTCGTAGCTGATTATAACGGGCGGGTCCCTTACGCAGATTCAGCTCGCGAATGATGAGCAGGCTCCACCGGTTACCGATCAGCCAAACCGTACGCTCGACGGGGCATGGAATCAGTTTGATGTTGTCCAATGATCCGCTCATTGAGGTTACTCCCAGGTCACTTAGTCAAGCTCAGGTTGGTGGGAGGTTTTATAGTTTATTATTGTTACTTAGTCAGCAGCTCCGTGCTAGTACGGAGATAATCATCCATCCGAGGGAACATCATGAAAGAAATGAAAGCTACGGATATCGGGAAAAGGCTGGCCGAGGCCTTCCATATGAACTGCAGGCCGGTTTGCGTTTTCGGAACCGACGATATTACCGAAGGGGCGGTCGCGCTAGGAAAGGTCGACCGCTGCGTGGCCCGCGCCATTTACACACTCTCTGCAAAGAAGGACACGCCATTGTTCTACTTCGGAAAGGAAGCGAGGGAAGGAGTATGCGGTGGTGGGCAGGGGTGGCTGGGTTTGGTCCAGACGCCTCCCAAGCTCAAGTATCTGATATCCAGCGGCAGCCCTGATTTCATGAACGGGGCGGCGGAGTACCTGAAGGCGGAGCCAGAGATGGCTGAGAGGTTCTTCCTTGCTCCTGGAAAGATCACCCCTCCGGCAAGGTTCATGAACTTCGCCGGATACGATCAGCTTACCGGGAACGAGAAAGTTCTGTCATGGATATTCTTCGGCACCGGAGAGCAAATCCGGAACCTCGGAGGCCTGATCCAATTCAGGAGCGATGACATATTCACCTCCGTTCTCATGCCGGGCGGACCGAGCTGCGCGTCGCTTGTCACCTACGCTGCCGGAATGTCAGAGAAGGCCCCCAGGAACAGCTCCTACGTCGGACCGGTCGACCCCACCGGGAACGCATGGTTCCCGGAGAACATGATGGCCATGTCAATACCGATCCACGTGGCCCTCCGCATGGCACAGGACATTGATGCATCCTTCATCGGCAAACGTCCGGAAGTGGCGATGCCGAGCAGGAGGCTTGGTTTCGGGGAGAAGGGCGAACATTTCTGACCGATACCATCCATGCCGAGAACGATGCTCGGCATGCAGTAACTTTCCGTGCCTTTATTCTCTAAGGTATGGCGGGTGCTGAATTGAAACGGACCCTACCATTTTATTCTTCAAACATTAGGGAGGTGTTTGAGACGACCCTGCCCAAGCACTTCACTTGGTTGGGACTGGGCCGCAATAGAAGGTAGTACAATACCACAGGCTGGTCGCCTAGGACCCAAGCATCGTGTCCTGGCGGAATGTCCACGACATCGCCTGGTCCGAACTCCATCTCTTGACCATCATTTGCCTTGACGTGCATCTTACCCGAGATGCCGACTCCCATGTGGTGCATCTGACATGTGTCCGTTCCAGCGACCTGTTTCATGTCTTTGGACCATTTCCAGCCCGGTTGATATGTTTGCTTCACGACTGTCATCTCTCCAATCTTGATCGATATCAATCTTCATGTTAGGAGGGCTCTGGGTCGAATCAGGGCTCGTAAAATTCTTCTTGACGATGGTCATTTTGATCAATCAAATTTTGGACCGTTTACTATTAATAGGTTCGTAACGGCCCCGGGCCAGGCCATCGAACCTGTGAAAAGATTCGTTCATTCGTGCCTTCCATCATGGATCTCCAACCCGTTCCTCAAGCCAACTCCTAATGAAAAGGGCGAGGTCCGATAGGATCAAAAACGAAATCGATCGGACTAGCAATATGATCTCTTGCCGCGCAAAGTCGATGCGTCAGAGGGCCTATCGGTTCTCTATCGGGACAAACGCCCTTCCGTACGCTCCCACATATTCCGATGACGGACGGAGAAGGACCGAATCCTCATACTGTTCGATCACGTGAGCCACCCATCCAGATATTCTGCTGGAGGAGAAGAATGGCGTGAAGAACTCCTTGGGGATTTCCAGCGCGTCCATGGCCACTGCGGCATAGAAGTCCAGGTTCGGGTATATCTTCTTCTTTTTCTGACGATCTCCTCAATCTTCATGCACTTGTTGTAAAGGCTCATCGTCCTTTCGCGGTGACAGAGGTTTTCCACCATGCCTCGGAGATGCTTTGTCCTCGGGTCCTCCACCTTGTATACCCGGTGACCGAAACCCATGACCTTCCGGTCATCGTCCAGCAGCCCTTGGATATAGACCTCCACATGTTCTTCCATGCCTATGTCATCCAGCATCTCCATCACCTTTTCGCTGGCACCTCCGTGCAGGGGCCCCCGGAGGGTGCCGATCGCGGAGGTCACGGCCGAGTACATGTCTGAATTGGTGCTAGCGGTCACCCGGGCGGCGAACGTGGAAGCGTTGAACCCATGGTCGGCGTGGAGCACCATGAGCCTATGGAGCACGTCCGTCTCGTCGTTCCCGGGCGGGGTTCCCCTTGAACATGTAGAGGAAGTTCTTTGTGAAGCTGAAATCCGACCTGGGTTCTGGAACAGTCCGATCATTGCGAGTCCGGTGGAGGGTCGCAACTATCGTGGGCACCTGGGCCATTAACCGGGTCGCCGTTTTCAGATATTTGGCATCGGACAGGTCACAAGCATCAAGGTCGTACTCTCCGAGGTGGGAGACCTCCGTCCTCAGCACGTCCATTGGATGACAGCGTTTGGGGGTTCTCTTGATGCTCTCAATGATATCGTCGGGCAGCCTCATCTCGGAAATAAGGGAGGCGCTGAACTCATCCAGTTCTTTCTGAGTGGGCAGCCTCTTATGGATCAGGAGATATGCCACCTCTTCGTAGACGACCCGCCCGATCAGGTCGTCGATGTTGTATCCCAGGTAATAGAGGGAGCCCATTGGATTGATGAAGCTGAGTTTGGTCTCTGCCGCTGCAACGTCCTTTAATCCGCGTACTACGATTTTTTCTTTCATCTTTCTCACAATCCTATCCCTAAACGTGAACGCGTGATTTCAGCAAGAACACGATCGGTCACCTGAACAAAGCGAGATATCTCAAGGCTGAATGCCTTGCTCGGCCCTAGATACATGCCTGTCATTTGGGCCGGCATGCTATCGATACCGAATCAGGATGGTGACCCCTTCTTATAACTTTTTTTCCATTGGCGGTATGTCTAGGTCGTTTCTTTTTCTTATGATACCTCAATCAGATGAATGAACAAATCTGAAACGATGATCACTTGGCCGTTCTTCAATCGTTACTTGCCGCTATATCAGGGTCGCGTTCGCTAGGGGCGTTCTTTACACACATCCGATACTGTGAACCGGACAAACATCGAGTATATCGATGGCCTACAGTGACCAAAGCTATCATGTGACACGGTTTTTAAATATTGTATAATCATTACGGCTTGGCATCAGGCTTTAGGAGGGCGTTGATTATGATATTGGGGATAGAGGACCCTTGGGTCATTTTGGGGTATTCTTTTGCGATAGGGCTGACTCTGGTCTGCATCATTTACGGATTGCAGAACTGGTACAAGGCGAACAGGGGGGCGGATTGAGTTGGTACAAACCTGGGTGTTCTGGGTCATTGTCGTGATCTACATGACCATAACTCTCTCGGTCGCCTATATGGGTTATAAGAAGACCAAGGGATCGGATGACTTCATGCTCGCCGGCCGAAAGGCCAGGCCATTCATCATCGGGCTTTCATACGGAGCTACCTTCGTCTCAACGGCAGCGATCGTCGGTTTCGGCGGGCTGGCCGGCGAGCTGGGGATGGGCCTGATATGGTTGACGGTCCTGAACATTGGGGTTGGGATCCTTTTCGCCTTCCTGGTGTTCGGCAAGAGGGTCAATGCCCTCGGCCACAAGTTGAAGGCCAACACCCTTCCCGACCTTCTCGGGAAGCGCTATAACTCGCCGTTCATGCAGTACGGTCCGGCACTGGTTATCCTGGCAGGTATGCCCATGTACGCAGCGGCGGTCATGCTCGGCGGAGTGAATTTCATCACGATCACCCTCGGGGTGTCCTTCGACGAGGCGTTGATCGGCTTCGTGATCGTGGTGGCAGCTTACGTCATAGGCGGCGGGTTGATCGCTGTAATGTACACCGATGCACTCCAAGGCGCTATCGTTGTAGGCGGGATGACGTTCTTGCTGGCGTTCACGTACTTCATCCTGGGGGGGGTTACGGCAGCGAACACCCATCTGACAAACATCTCCAACCTGGTCCCTGCAGGATTGAGCAGCCAGGGAATGACAGGATGGACTTCTTTCCCGTCCTTCGGTTCACCGATATGGCTGACAGTGGTCACCACTGTGATATTGGGGGTCGGGATCGGTGTCCTGGCCGAACCTCAGCTTGCGCTTCGGTTCCTCACCGCCAAGGACGAGAACCACCTGAAGAGGGCAATTCCCATTGGGGCGGTCTACGTCCTGTTAACCACCGGCGTTGCCTACACCGTCGGATCGCTGACCAACGTATATTTCCTGCAGAACACCGGAAATATTTCTCTGACCGCCGCGGGCGGCAACGTCGACACGATAATGCCGCTGTACATCAACTCGGCGACGCCGGACATATTCATCGCTGTCTTCATGATAGTGCTGATCGCCGCCGCAATGTCCGCCCTCAGCTCGATATTCCATACCATGGGGACGGCGGCCGGTTTCGACCTGTGGACGCATGTCAGAAAGAGGTTCAAACCGGAGGCCGCTCCGTTGCAGGATTCCAAGGCAAAGATGCTTTCCGCACGCATTGGGATGGGCATCATGATCGCCATCAGCGTGGCCTTGGCCTACATACTTCCGACGAGCATCATCGCAAGGGCCACCATCATGTTCATGGGATTGATGGCCAGCGCGGTCCTGCCCGCGTATGCCCATGCACTGTTCAGCAAGAACCCCTCCGTCCGGGCGGCCAAGGCCAGCCTGGCGGTCGGGCGATAACCTGGTTCACCTGGACGGCCTTGGTGCATAATGCCGAGTCCTCGGTGCTGGGAATATCTCAGTTCTTCTTGGGAGTGCCGTCCGCTCTGGCACTGCCTTGGAGGAACGTCGACCCGCTGGTCATCGGACTGTCCTTGTCCGTCACCACACTGGTGATAGTTTGGCTGGTGGAGAGATATCTTGTTGCCAGGAAAGAAGCACCGTCCGAACTTGCAGTGGCCGATGCCAAATAAGACCCAAGAAAACCTTTTCCTTTTTTCTAAATTTTACAAACCATAGATCCATCGGGCATGGTCTTTATTTTCCGACCAGCGACCATTTGGCAGGCGAACATCGGCCAGAAACCTGATCGAGAAGGGAATCAGGTTCCGGTCGTCGCTGGCTTCAGATGCACTTCTGATGGAAGCAGATTCGGAGAAAAATATATAATGAATGTTCTACAAGTTCGATGTGGTGATCAGATGTTTGCTCTAGAAGATGTGATTGGAGATGAAGTGATAAGTTCCGACGGGAAGATAATCGGAGAGTTGGACGGGATCGCTATTGACACCGATACCTGGAGGGCGCCGGTGGTCAGGATATGCCTGAACCGGGGTTTGGATGCTAGTCTGGGCGTCAACAAGCCGCTCTTCGGGGCGGCCTGCATATTTACCGAATCATCCAATGTCGAAAGTGTTGCGGACCTTGTAACCCTCACAAAGACGCTCGGGGACCTGAAGAACTTCTTGATCAACCCATCGCAAGTGCCGCTGATGGCCGGGAACATAGTCGGCAGGAGGGTCGCCGGCCGCCAAGGTCAGGAGATAGGGATTCGTGGAATCAATCCAATTCGATTCCGATGGTCCATGGATGGTCCGGTCCATCAGTGTTCGACTGGGCAAGGGGGTCACAGCCGACCTGAAGATCAAGAGGTCCTTGCTCAACACGCCTTTGATCAACATCACCACCAAGGACATACGGACGGTGGGCGACATTGTCATGCTTTCGATCGATGCCGCACAACTGGGGGAGATATTGGTAAAGGCCTGAGAACCCTTTGCCGTTAGGTCGCTCCTGCACAGAATGTCTGGAAATAGGGCAGCATGGCATGCAGAGCTGCTCCAGGCGAAACTGACGGAGAACGGCGAAGAAGATCCTGGACGGGTATTGGGTCTAATGGCTATTTCCGGTCAGCGATGAAACGGGACGGCCTTTCTCAGTCCACTCCAGTGCACTCATCGTACACGACCAACTTTGTGTCAGATAAGACCGATCGATCCTTCTCCTGGCAGGAGGGGTGAATCATTGTGAGATACAGGGACCTGAAACCTTGAATCGTTAGGAAAGGACCCTAGGTCGCTAAGCTCGACCCGACCATCTGACCCAAACAGTCCGTCACTATGCTTATTCGTCCAACCATAGATGAACTGCTGGTCTAACCCCGTTGGCGCTCCGGACATTCTTGACAAGGTTTCTTATTCCCTCATCATGTTCTATCGGAACGTTGGATGCGGTTATGAAATCGATAAAGATACTTGGAATGGCGGGAAGTCTCCGAAAAGCATCTTACAACAAATCGTTGCTCCGGGAAGCTCTCGCTCATCTTCCCGAAAATGTCGAGCTGGAGATATTCGATATTGAAGGGATTCCCTCGTTCAACCAGGATTTCGTAAACAGTCCGCCGGAGCTCGTCAAGGAGCTGAAAAGAAAGGTCGGAATCTGCGGATGCGATACTGTTCGCTACTCCAGAATACAATTTTTCGATCCCAGGAGTTTTGAAGAACGTGATCGACTGGGTCTCCAGGGCGAATGGAGAGAATTCATGGCATGGAAAGCCCGTGGCCATCATGAGCGCTTCGACCGGCTTGATCGGCGGGGAAAGGGCCCAGCTCCACTTGAGGCAGTGCTTCGTCTATCTCGATATGCATGCGGTGAACCGCCCGGAAGTGATTGTCACGCTGGCCGCTCAGAAGTTCGATAATGACGGAAACCTGATCGATGAGCACAGTAAAGAGAAAATAAAGGAACTCCTAGTGGCACTGGTTGACCAGACCAGGAGGTTTCCCTCCCCTTCCTAGTCCCGTCAATGATGAAATTCTTAAATTCTCGGTGATAGCTAGTCAATCTAAGGAAGGTGCTGCATGACAAAACCTGTATCGAGAGTTAAGAACGTGGATCAGATAAAGCCAGAGAAGATCAATGAGTTGATCGAGAGGATAAACGAATTGGAGAAGCGCCTCGGCCAACTGGAGAGCAAGACCCCAATAAGAATGCCGTCCACGCTCGAGCCTCTATACCATATCGACTCAGTTCAATAATTCGACGGGTATCATCTCAAGTCGATTGGCACTATTGGATGGAATTCCAAGAGAATCCATTCCTATCCTTGATCATTAGAATAATAAGCTGCCACCGACCTGAACGATTCCTTTGGGTCCCACGGCATCTCAGGGTAGGTAGTACCCTTCTTGCCGACCTCACCCATGAATCTTGCTAACACCTCATGATCAACTTCGACGCCCAGTTCCTTGCCCTGTTGAGCTGCTTGGTCTATTATTTCATCTACGCTTGCCTTTTCAGCATAACTCTTCACCAAGCTGTAACTGACCATATCCAGATCGTATCTTGGGTCTTCGTTGTAGGGCAATGTTGGGGAAACAAAGGTGAACACGAAAGTCCCGTCGACGCCTGCCTCGTCCAGCACCCTAAGTTGATCGGTGAGTTCACGGGCTTGCAATTCTTCATCCCGTACATAATGGCCGTCCATCCGGGTCGGGATATTGAGGATGTCAGTAATGGATTTCGGAAGAGCGCGTCCGGGGTCGATCTGACCGACCAGCATGCCGAATATTATTGCCCAGCTCATGCCCCCGAGCCTTTCGGCCCCTCGGTAGGTGCTGCAACCGAACTCCCCAATGAGGACCGGCTTGTTGTTCAATAAATAGGGTTTGACCATCTTGCCATATGTTTCTCTTGTCCTATCATCCCGATATAGGTCGAGCCCAACATAGTCAAAGATGCTCCAATCCACCTTTTCCAGAGGGACCGAGAAATACGTCACCTCGCCATGGAACATTTCCCTGACGGCTTCGTTGGCTTTTGCCAAGAATGCATTGAGCGGCTCGTTGTACTTGCCCGTCCTTACATCTTCCCAGAACGAAGGGTGGTTCATTCTTTCCATGAGGTTATTTCCTTCCGCAAAGCCCTGCATGAACAGAGTAGCTTCGGAACCGACCGAGAACACGATGTTGGGCGATAGCTCACGCAACGATTCAGCGGCAGAAGCGGCCTTGACCAAATACTCAATTGTTTCCTTCTGACCCCTTTCGAACATTTCCGGGGAGAACACGACCTCCAGGCCCAGTTTTAATGCATGCTCAGCGGCCACCATTAGCCGATCGAGGTCAAGGCCCTGAATTCTAACCGAATTGCAGTGCAGGTCCTTCTTGATGATCTCCAGTTCCCTATGAACGGTCCTGGCATCGAAAATTGGGCGTGATGGTGATCCTTCCAACAGCCGGCCTACGTCATAGCACACTCCTTTTGATTTCATTGTTTCACTCCATGTCAGGTTTGAGCAATCTCATTACTATTCTGGAATCTGGGAAATGCTCCTTTGAATGATGATATGTTGGCAATGCCATTCTACGCCATATTCCTTCGATGCAGGCCATCACTCCTTCCAGCAATTGAACGGGATCGTCCGTCGCAATTTCCCCGGCGGCCTGGCCTTCGATGATGAGTCCTAACAGCGTGTCCTGAAAAGCTTGGCCATTCCTTTCCATGGTGATGCGAAGGTCCTCCGGCAGTTTTTCGTCATTCAGTACTTGATAGAAAAATTGGTAGAACTCGGGGTTATCCCGCCTCGGTTCCAACACCTTTGAGATCAAGTAATCAATCCGTTGGAACGGTGTGCCCGGTACACCTTGTATCTGGGTGGTTAATGGATTGCCCGTTCGCAGCATCTGATCGATCAAAGTTGTAAATATCGCCTCTTTGCTGGGAAAATAGCGATATGCCAGTCCCTGACTGATGCCAGCTTCGGCGGCAACGTCCAAAATAGTGGTTCCCGGACCCTTTCGGGCAAAAACTCTGGACGCTGCAGAGAGAATGTTCGAACGTTGGTCCTGGCGAGTCTGTTGAAGCTTATCTTTCGATCTAGGCATACCGATAAGCATGAATGAAACTTTCATTCATTAATAGTTATTCGTGAACATGGTCTTATTCTAGCCTTTAAGGAGTGAGGGCGCGTTATGGAAAATCGATCTTGGAATAGTGTAGGGAGCTGCCCAACTCCCTTATGGGCGAATGTTCGCACACATTTAACGATAACAGTGTCGCTGTATCAGGCCGGCCAGCACCAAGGAATCGTTAGAATCAAAAGTGATAATTGATTGCTGAACTTTATAAGGTGAGTACGGGGATTCGCGATCAGAAGGAAGTCCGATCAAGAGTGAGGACCGCTCTCGACCCCTTACCGACTTCGCCTTTCGTGACGACTACTCTATCCACCGGTATCGTGACTATGAAGGCGAGGTCGGCATCAATCCTTCCCAAAAAACACGATCTGGGTTTTTTGGAACGGGCATCCGAAGGCTGAGAACATGTCCCCTCTTGAAGACCTCATATTGCGTCTGGTACTGACATTCCTTGCGATGGGGGTGTGGGTCAGCATCATCGTTATCGCCACCGAGAAGCACGGTGGGAAGCTTGGCGGTTTTCTTGTGGGCATTCCGTCGACCTCAGCGCTCTCCTTTTTCTTTACAGGATTGTGCGTTTCTCCTTCGGCCGCGACTAGCGCGACGGACGTCTTTCCGGTCTTCATGAGCTTGACCGGGATAATGCTCCTGTGCTTCGGTTTTACTGCCCGCAGAGGGTTCGCTTTCGGCTTGATAGTGTCGATCTCGGTTTGGTTCATCTTGTCGTTTCTTATCGTCTATACCGAATTCAACGATTTCTTACTGTCATTAGTGCTCAGTTTGGCGGTTTCGCTGGCGGTTTATTGCGGGTTCAGGTGGGGGCTGAAACCCAGGTCGGCAGTAAAGATGAAGCCCAAGCATACTAAACATCTCTTTCTTCTTCGATTTGTCTTCACGGGCGGCGTCGTCGCGCTGGCAGTGCTCATGGGACAGTTGGGTGTCCCCATACTGAGCGGCATGTTGGCAGCTTTTCCTGTCCTCACCATATCCTCCTTAATAGCGGTTCAGATGGACGAGGGATCAAGGGGGGCCCTTCAAGCCAGGGGAATGACGATGTCGATGACGGTCTCGATAATGCTACTATCCATTCCATACTGTATCGCCGTACATTATCTCTATCCAAGTGTTGGAATAATATATGGAACAGTGATCTCGTTTGCCGTCGCGATCGCGATCGGGGTCCCCTATTACTTCATTGTCGAAGATCGCCTGGTGCCGTCGTTCGATCCATACCCAGTTTTAAAGCTCCCTTCAAAAGAGACTGCAGGAAAAATTACAAGGAAGAACGAAGGGCGTACGAACAGAGTACTGGTGGGATCGCGTTCAAAGTCACCTTTCTATTCTAAGTTGTTGCATAGAGGCACTAAGAGATAAGAAACAAAGGTCAGTGCCGGAACATCTCATTGACGGCAATCCATGGTATTCATAGTGCAAAGCTAGTTTGTGTCTTCTGGAAAGAGAATTTTTCCTTTTTCAGTGATCTCGATCGCGCCGGTCTGTTTGAGGATATTGACGTTATCAGTTACGTTCCAATATTCTGCAAGTTTGCCATCAACAATACGATAAATATCAACGGCTCTGGATATGATCTTCTTTCCTGTGGCGGGAAGGCCCATGAATTGACCCGTGTGGGTTCCAGTATAAGCGATTCGGACCCACACTTTATCCCCTTCGGCAATGATGTCTTCCATCACCTCATTCCAATCGGGGAAGGCGTTCAGACCCATGTTGATCAGTTGTTTGAGACCATCTCGGCCGACATTGTTGGTATGGTCGATATAATCCGCCGCAACGAAATCATCGATCAGATCCAGATTACGGTTATTGTAGGAATCAATGAAACCGCGAACAATCGCTTTATTATTTTCAGGCGACATTTGAAATCCCCTGCGAATCTCATTTTCAGTTGTTCATTCCGGGTAAAAGAACATATCTGTCACGTATTTGAGACCAAGGTAATGGGCCATGATTGCAATTCTTAAATTCTCTAACACCACTAGCCATGCCAGGGATGGTACGCATGGCAAAAACTTTGGCCAAAGTTAAGGTAGGGGACCTTTTGAAAGCGGAAAAGATGAACGAGATCATCGAGAGAATCAACAAATTGGAAAAGCGGCTCGACCAAATGGAAGGGAAGGCTCCCAAAAGGAAGACCGTCAAAGTGAAGACAGTCAAAAGAAAAACTCCCAGGAAAAAGATTTCCAGAAAGAAGATCCTCAGTGTGAAGACATTCAAGACGAAGATCCTGCACGTGAAGAATCCAAAAAGGAAGGCCCTGAAAAGTAAATCGCGTTAGACAAATCCCTTCTCCCATATCGACTCGGTGAATTAGAGGTCAACTCATATTCCAAAAGATGGACGAATACGACAGATATTGTCCCGTGTTTCGGTCCCATTCATTCTTTTACCGAATGTATGTCCAATACGGGGCCTTTAGAAGAGGCTGTTTTGCCATGCCGTTTTCTTGGGCATATCATTATAGATTCAGACCAGTGTTCGAGAACCCGGATGTCTCAGATCTTGCCTAACGTACATATGGTGGATGGCTTCGAAGGGAGCAAACGTCTACATCATCATCGACAATGGCGTAACGCTGATCGATACCGGAGTGGGCAAGAACACTCCTCATGTCCTGGCTGAGATGCGAAAACTGGGATACGAATCGAAAGACATCAAGAACATAATCATCACGCACGCCCATTTTGACCATTATCAGTGCCTGGCGCAGCTCAAGGAAGGAAATAATGCTCGGGTCATGGTGGGAGAACCTGACGCAGATTTCGTGGAAGGCAAAGTGCAGATGCCCATGCCTAAAGGTGCGATAGGCATAGTTTTCCGACTGTTCAAGCCGATCATGAAGTGCAAACCGGTGCCAGTAGATGTACGACTTAAAGATGGCGATTTGGTGGACGTGTTGGGCGGTCTAAAGGTCGTTAGCCTTTCTGGACACACTCCAGGCAACATCGGTCTTTATCAATCGCAGATGAAGTTAGTCGTCTCCAGCGATACAGTGAGGCATCGAAAAGGAAGATTGGGGTTGCCATCTCTGTACCAACAAAATGCTTCTGAATGCAAGGCCGCAATAAAACGCCTCTACGAGCTGGATGCGAACATCATGCTACCAGGTCATGGTACGCCGATCATGCCGAAAGCGTCTGAACAAGTGAAAGCGTTCTACCAGGGATTGAAATAATCAACTTCCATCCGTTATCAGAGCGTTGGTAATCTCTATCGATTATCTGGGTGATTCAGTTCGCTGTTGATCAGGCTGAATTAGTGTATTCTGGAGATGCGAATACGATGAGTATCGTCCTAAGTCGTCCAGTATGAGCCTAATAAATCGAGAAAATGATCAATATCACCTAACACTGGATTGAGAATTTCATCTGGCTTCATCATAATCTGGGTCGGCACCAGCTTTCTTATATCTTGGTTATTACAATGCAAATCTACGATAGAGGCCAATAAATGGCAAACTTTAGATCAAAAGGCCACAGGGGATTGTCGAAAGATCGAGAGGAAAATATTTCGTCCTACGGGTCAGATTCCTTTAAAGCGGCCCAACGTGCAAAGATCGGCAAAATAATTCGTGAAAGGGTGCCCAGAACCGATCATGCCTCTTGGGAACCATCTTCGAAACGCCCATACCCTATTGATGTCCTATTGGATACGGAAAAGGATCGGTCGACAGAGCTTCTCCCCATTCGTCATGGTCGAATGGCCCAGAGTCCCTTAAATTATCTCAGAGGGGCTGGTGCGATGATGGCCTATGATCTCTCTACGACTCCAAGCACGGGAATCCATGTTCAGGCAGGCGGAGACTGCCACCTTGCCAACTTTGGATTCACCGCCACGCCAGAAGGGAATCTCGTATTCGACATTGATGATTTCGATGAAACGATTCCAGCACCATGGGAATGGGACCTGAAGAGGTTAGCGACCAGTCTGTATGTCTCAGGAATGGACAGCCGATTATCGGAACGAAATTGCCAGGAGCTTGCGGTCATCTGCAGCAAGAATTACCGGGAGTTCATGAGAGCGTTAGCAAAAATGAAAGTTATGCAAATGTGGTTCTGTCAGCCCAATCTCCACATGTGCTTGTCCATCAGTAAAGCCCAAGGATCACAAAAGGCCATGGAAAATGCCAAAAAGACTGCGAAGTGCCGCCTAGCCCTTCGCTCATATCCGAAGATAACCAATGTTATAGATGGCCACAGGAAGATCATTGACCAACCACCGCTGGTCTTCCATCAGAAAGAAGGTAATGCATGGCCAGACATCCTGGAAATGTTCAGCAAGTATCGGCATTCCCTGGGGGTGTCCCCTCGTATTTTATTTGACCGGTACCATTTTGAAGACTTTGCCACTAAGGTGGTAGGGATTGGAAGTGTAGGCACCCAATGCGGCCTCGGTCTCTTTCTCGCCGAGCCCGATGATCCTTTGTTCTTACAAATAAAAGAGGCAACCCATTCAGTGTACGAACCTTATGTCGCCAAGAGCGAATACCCTCACCAGGGACAAAGGGTTGTCGAGGGTCAGAGGATAATCCAGGCGGATAGCGACATCATGCTGGGTTGGGTTACCATAAATGAGCGTCATTACTACATACGTCAAACTAGGAACATAAATTACCTCTTCAACCATGTCCAGGCCAATTTTGAACTCCTGTCCAGATATGCTAGGATTTGCGGTATGGCGTTGGCAAAGGCGCACGCACGTTCGGGGGATGCTGCGATGATAGCAGGCTATCTGGGAAAAGGCGAGGTTTTCGATAAATCGCTGGCTTCTTTCGCCCATCAATACGCTAAGCAGAACTTGACAGATTACGAAGCTCTGCTGGAAGCTATACGAACTGGAAGAATTGAAGCCGTCGAAGAAAAATCGGTCCCTACCTGATGATATCAGTTCATGTCCACATTCTGTGAATCCTTCCATCTGAAGATTTTGATGTAAACATCTATAAAACAATTCCAAGTCACGTGTGCAAGGACGATCTTTGAAGATCATGATAATGGAATTGCAGCGTAAGTGGGCCTCGTGCTCGGCCGTCAAGGGACCTATGCCCTTCACCGTCGGCAATTCCTGATAGCTGAGTCTTCTTCGTCTCCGGTTTCGTTTGGGTCCTTGCCTAACAAGGTTGATTCTTTCTCGGCCAGTATTCCTGGCTCCTTCTCTGCCCGCTATGCCAGGTCCTACCGAAGCAGGCCGTGATCGGGGTATAATCATACGATCACGTTGTATAATAATAAATCAGTTCTTCTAACCATTATGCGAGAATCGGGGGCGCAGGGATGGGATTTCCATTCAACAACCGCTACAGATTAGCTCAGCGGGTGCTTCTGGAATCGTATTCCTCGATTCATTCGTTGGGTTTGGGTGGTGTTTGGAAATGGTTCTTCATTTCCACTCACTGCATCGACTTTGGAGGGGGATAACCTTGGAGTCGATTTCTTTGTTGGAAGCAAGAATGATGATTAGAATTGATACCGTAACAAAAGCGATTATTTGGAGAAACCATCCGATGTCAGGGCCGTACGTCCCATCTCGACCACTCAGGCTTCCCCAGAAACCATGCACTCCAATTGAATCAGAGAAGTGCCGATTGTGGCAGTCAGAAACGAAAATGTAACAGGCGTAATTAAAGTAAATATTCCAGAAACAATCAAAGTGGGGCTTATTCGATGTTGTTTCACTTTTTCATCTTCCTTTCTCTACTTCTCTAGTAACTCTAGACTTAGGAGCAATATTGAGATGACTGTCATGATCAGAAGGATTATTATCGGGATCTGTCGAGACTCGAATTCAAGGCCGTGACAAGGAAGCAGTACTGTCTTCATTATCCGCCCCCAGGGTGAGATACTGGCGGCTCCGGTGAAACCCAGAACAAGATTCTTCGTCATACTCCACGTTGGAAGGACTAGAGATACTAATCATACAGATTAAGGCGGTTCCCAATATCCAACTGACCAAGCGTTTGTTATCAGATCTCTCTTAATACTCCCCCCAATTTTATTCTAACTGTTAGACATAATTATGTGGCCAATTAAAGGTTTGAATGCGATTACTGAAAACAGGATCGCAGGTTGATTCTCGAGGGCGACTTGATATTGCTCCACTCAATTCAAAAAAACTATCATCTTAGAATCTTGATCCATATGGGCAGAAATGGTCGCATTGCTTAGACGTTCTGTCTTTCAAGCTTTCCAGAACTTATGCCATCCGCACATATCCGATCAAATTGTATTGACCATAAGATGGGCAAAGCATTTTGCATCTGCCCTTGCGATATGTCCCATGTTTGTACTCCCCTACCAATACATCTGTGTAATACGGCATTATAGAATACGAGGAGTAGCACAAGCGAATAGCGCCACCTATCAAAATCATCAATATTTTTCACGTAACGAAATTAATGGCGATGAATACTATAAAAATGGCAGAACCATTAAATCGTACTATGCGCAATCAATTCCGGTGAGGGGAAGTTGGATTCGCTTGCATCAAATGGTCAAGGCCGTCGATGGCCTTTGGCATTGATTTTCATAGCCATTTTCATCTCTTTTGTGTATTTGCCTTTGGAATATCTATTTCCATCCATCTATTTCAATTCCGAATTCGGTTATATTGAGATATTCACCATTTTGACATACCTGGCTCCCTTGGCCTACATAATTGGGGTAGTCTGCATACACCTCGATACGGTGGCTGGAAAACCAGAGCGGGTACGGCTATTCAAATTGGGAGGAATCACACTTCTAATCGGCGGGATCTCCGGTACCATGTCGTATGGTTTCTATTTTTACAATATATTGTCATCGAATGCACAGACATCATGGGATTTGCTTTACACTATCATATTCCCTGCTCCCATTGGCTGGGATCATCGGTTTATTTCTTGGAGGTTACAATGCATTGAAAAGGAAATCTTTGACTTGGGCGATTTTTCCTGGAAGTTTGAGCGTGTTAATATCGCCGTTTATTTGGCCGCTTGCCCTCATTGCGATAGGACTTGGCAAGGACGATCTTCAGAAAACCGGTTCTACAATGAATGAGGGAAGGAATAAACGCCCTTTGATTGGATTTTTCACCGGCCGGAAGAGGAATCTCAGGGTTTTTACGGTGCTTATAGTGATCGTGATAATCATAGCGTGCTTCTAATGGCATTTATCCCCTCCATTCTGAATGAAGGGTCAGGCTCGAATTTGCCGACCCATGATTCGGATTATATCATGTGGTCCGTACATAATGGGACGCGAAACGGCAATGATGTTTTTGGGAGTCTCGATTCGGGACGTTCAGAAACGTATCCACAGGTGCCTCTGCCCTAGGCATCGCCCATGGGCCAAGATTTGATATGGAGGTCAGAAACGTACTCAATGGGACGGATCACGTTTTTTTCACAGCTGGAGACTACCAGGAAAGCAATCTCTGGGGGTTGGCCATAAACCCAGATGTTCTAGAAGAGGGTTCCAGTGGCTTCTATAATCTAAACGGACTTACAATGGATCATCACGAGGTGCTATCTACCATCTATGGGTTGAAAACAGCTGCCGTTTACATCGAGGGGGAACAAAGTAACTCGACCATATGGAGCATGGTATGGATCGACAATTCGAATGGGATGCCTTACAAAATGGAAGTATTCGAGCCTGTCACTCTGAATGGATTCTCGAACGAATTTAGCGGAGTCATGACCTTTGAATTACTGGCCACGAACATTAGCGAGTAGAGTGGGGAGGCGTAAACCTAGCGTTAAAAAGTACGTATGGTGAATCAGGTGAGGTCGTCCAATCATCCGGGCATGCTAATTTATCCACATTCGACCGATCTGAGATTGTCAACATTCGTTCTGTAACATCTAGAGGGCGGGCAGCCGGCCAGGTTACCGAGCATATCACGAAAACGAAGGACTGGACCAAGCAATATGATGATCTAATGGCCTGAAGTCTTTGAAGACTTGCCAGTCAGGCAACATGCAGGTGTTTTGGTAAATGCCGGATATCTGCGATTATTGCAAGGTCGACCTAAGGGATTGCAAGAAGACATAAGGACAAAAGCCACAGTTGAAGGGATTGGACCTCGATTCCATGTCGGTTTCTCCTAGGACAGCACAACAAAGACCACAGACACGTTCTGTTTTCGCAAGAGGCAAGAAACGGCTATCAGGGAGGCTCAGGACATTTGGAGTCAAAAATCCAGCCTCCTGAGTGCAGTTACCCCTAAAATTGATTCAAAATATGAGGTGACTGGCTATGTATAATGGTGCAGGGGAAGGGATTTGAACCCTTGAATCGCTAGGAATAGGATCCTGAGTCGTACGTCTTTGGCCAAGCTTGACTACCCCTGCAGGCAGAGCCGTTGATGGCTTTCCCGTAGTTAATCTTTTTAGACTGCACCAATGACTCGAGGAACTCGGTCGCGGCCTTCATCGCAGTCTCTCTTTTCTTGGGATAGCTCTCGACCTTCGCCCTGACCGCGATGGCGTCATCGCTGGAAGTGAGCTTCAGTTTGCCCAGGTAAGCTTCCTGTTTGTCCAGGCGGAGATAGAGGTTGCAGTCGTACCGTCGTCCATTCTCCGTTCCAGCGATCCCGACAGCTCTTTCAGGGTTTCCACGTCCAATCGGGAGAAGAAGTCCTTGGCCCGCCGCTTCTCCTTGATGAAGACCTCCAGGACGATGATCGGGTTTCCATGGTAGCCTTCAGTCACTTCCCTGGTGGCCTCATCGGCCCCGCTGGCGAATTTCAATGCCTGGACCACCTTGGCCTCGTCCTCGGTCGCGTGAATGAAGGCCCGAAAATGAACGTTGAGGATCGCCATAGGGCCGGATATGACGTTCCCGGTTATCCACTTTGCCGATTGTCCCGCTGGAACGGGCGCGAACGCGATTTATACCAACG
>CAWDCQ010000037.1:0-10993 GCA_963800775.1 uncultured Methanomassiliicoccales archaeon
TCCGGGTAAGCCTGGCGGTGACATTATCGATTATAAGTGCGGTCAGGAAGAAGGCGAGCACAACCACCGGCTTGCCGACGATGGAAACATAGATGTTCGGGTCCTGGAAGAACAAAGTCAAGATTCCGAAAACTGTCCCCAGTTCAAACCAACGGGCGATCTCAGTGTATGCCAGATACCTTCCGGAATATTCCACGTACGGTCCGGAGATGAGCTCGGTGTGCGCGACAGCAATATCGTAGGGAGATTTTTCCATCTTGATCAGAAGAACCGGCAGCAGTGCGAACAGCGTCAGGGGCAGAACGACGATCAGGTCCTGGCCGATGCCATTGGAAAGGAACGTCCCTCCCTGAACCCGATGGCGAAGATCGCCAGGAACAGGACCGGTTCGTATGCCAGTATCTGAAGGAGTTCCCTTTGCGCGCCAAATAAGAGAAGGGCGAGCGGGCGCTGAAAGCTCCCATGACCAGGGAGAAAGATCCCGCTCCAGAGACGAAGAAGACGATCAGAAGATCGCCTCCTGTCACCAGCAGCACGAACGCCGACACCTGCAGCAACATAGCCGCCACGCCGAAGACCGCCTGGCTGTTGTTCATAACCCGTCGTTCCTTGCCGAACAGCTTGAACAGGTCATAGAACGGCTGGAATATCGGTGGTCCGACCCGATTCTGCATCCGTGCGGTCAGTTTCCGGTCCAGTCCCATCAACAGACCGATCGCTAAAGGGGACAGGATCAACAGCACCAACATCACCAGCTCGTCTTCCGTGGGGATCATTTCAGCATCTCCAGGGCGAAGCGGCAGGGTCAGCCCCCCAGAGGAGCAGGATGCCACCACATTCGTCCCCAGCGTCATCTTCCTTTCCAGGGCCTCCCCAGCGTAGTACATGCCGCCTAGCTCGAATTCTGGGTCCTCACCCCCGGCATAGGCCTGGGTGAGCTCCTTCCGGGTTCGGTCTCAGCAGAAAACCCAGCCCCAGGAACATCAATCCCACCACGATCAGGACCAGGACGATAGGGAAAGCACCAACCCAGTGGTCAGGGAGATAGTTTCACCGCCAATGGGCGTCTGATAGTATTGGCCCACGAACGGGTCGACAAGATACTTGGTCACCAGGTTGATCCCGAAGGACATCACGATACCAGCGATCATCAACGATCCGAGCGTGAGACGATAAAGCCAAGGCACCTTCTCCCTCAATACCTTGGGCCGTTCGGTCATGGGCCCGGTGGCGAATATCCGTCCTAGCCATTTTCCGTAGTACACGATTGAGGCGGCAAACCCCATGGCGAGTATTATTCCGATCAGGGGGAAGGTGACGTTCGCCTCGGACACGATCCATTTCCCGGCGAACATCCCGAATGGGGGCAGGAGGATCATGAACACCCCGATGAATATCGACACAGAGACGAATGGCATCCGGTCACGCAGATAGCCATGCTCTCGATGTCCTCGGAACCGGTCTCATCCTTAACCACCCCTACGGACATGAACAGAAGTGCTTTGAGATGGCATGGAAGATCAGGATGATGACCGCCGCGGTGATGGAAAGGGGGGTGTTCAGACCGACACAGACGATGATAAGTCCGAGGTTGCCGATGGTCGAATATGCCAGCACCCGCTTGGAATTGCTCTGGGCGATGGCCAAGCAATGAGGTCGCCAGGAACGAGGATGGCCCCAACGATCCCAATGGCCCAGACGATGACATCCTGTCCCACCAGGTGCGGTGAAAGGCGCAGCAGGAAGTAAACCCCCAGGTTCACCATCGTGGCGGAATGGAGCAGCGCCGAGACCGGCGTCGGCGCCACCATCGCCCCCAGCAGCCATTTCTGGAAAGGGACCTGCGCGGACTTGGTGAAGGCCGCCACGGCCATGAGCGCGAAAGGAACAGCTGCAGCCCTATCATGCTGCTACCGGCTGGCAGCGAGGAGATGGTGAGAGCGTTGAAGTAATAATATGACAGGATGATCGATGCTAGCAGGAGCAACCTCCCCCCAAGGTGATCTCGGCCGCGACCCGGGCCGATCTCTTGGCCTCATCCGTTTTCGTGTGGCCAATGAGCAGGAAGGAGGTCAGCGTGGTCACTTCCCAGAAAAAGAACAGCCATAGAAGGTCGTTGCTAGAAGACGGCGCCATTCATGGCCCCGACGAAGATGAACATGACCGCGAAGAACCGTGGCTGGTTCCTGTCATTCTTCATATAACGTACAGCATAAAGGATAATGACCGAACCAACCAGGGAAGTGATCAACATCATAACGATGCTGAGGTAATCGACGAACATGACAGGATCGGCGTCCTTGCCCATGACCACCGATCTGGAACAGGACCATCGGAATATCTGCAGAAGGGCGAAGGCCGTGATCCATTGGCTCCTCTCCCGGACCCCAACGTAGATGAAGTAGGCCATGAGCAGAGATCGAGCGCTAGGATGATCCATTCCATGGGGAAGACCTCGCTGGCTTTGACAGAGATAGAAGTAATATTGTTTACGGACATGTATCCCAATAAGCCGAGTCCCAGCAGAATCGTGGGAGCCGTGATTCCCGAGACGGCGATCCATGGCGAAGTGCCGCGTTTCATGGTCAGGCACAAAAGTCCCCCCAAGGTCGGGACCACGATCAAAAGAAGGATGTACAGATGTAGCGGCTTGCATGTCAACCGCAATCACCATTCCAATACCTCCCTTATTATATTTGCCTTCCAGAAGCAATTTTCAGAATGGCCAGCCTATGGGATTCGCGTGGCTAGGGCATGTCGCAAATCTAATATCGGGACCTGCGTTGGAGGACGAGGGGAAAAATCATGGCAGAATGCATCGTTTGCGGTTCAGTCATGAAGAAGAACCAGAAGAAATGCCCTAATTGCGGCGCATCGCAGGAAGAAGATGACGATTATTGATCCAGGAAGTAACGGCCACCCTGCCCGCTGGTGGCGCCCGGGCAATGCCGCTCCTACATGCCTGCTCTGCCCCCGAACATGTGAGATATCCGAGGGCAAGGTCGGTTTCTGCAACTCCCGGGCGAACCTGTCCGGCGAGATCAGGTCATCGACCTACGGTCGTGTGTGCGTGACCTCCGTGGACCCGGTGGAGAAGAAACCGGTCTTCCATTTCCGGCCCGGGGCCATGTTGTTCTCCTTGGGTACGTTCGGATGCAACCTGGACTGCGATTTCTGTCAGAACGAGGTACTGGCCCGGTCACATGCGACGGACGTTCCGTCGAAGTACATGGCCCCGGAGGACCTGGTGCGGGTGGCCGTGGAAAAGAAGGTGGACGGGATCGGATGGACCTTCAACGATCCGATCGTGTGGTCCGAGTACATCATCGACGTGTCGAGGCTGGCGAAGGCCCAGGGGCTATTCACGCTGCTCAACACCAACGGTTATATCGAGAGAGCGGCCAGAGAGGAACTGCTTGAGAACGTCGATGCGGTCAAAGTGGACATCAAGGGATTTGACGAACCTACCTATCAGGAAGTGTGCCATGCACATTTGGGGCCAGTGCTGGAGACATGTACCCGCCTGAAGCAGAGGGGGATCCATCTGGAGCTGGCATATCCGGTCATCCCGGGAAGGACGGATGACCCGCACATGATCGCAAGGTTCGCCGAGTGGGTGGTCGAAGAGCTTGGCCGGGATACGCCGGTCCATCTTTTCCGATTTCAGCCGGCGTACCGGTTGCATGATCTTATGGCCCCAGACTTGGGGTCGCTCCGCCTGCAGAAGAGGGTCCTGACCGATGCCGGTCTGCGGTATGTTTACCTGGGCGGAGTTGTAGGGGAGGACCAGGACACGCATTGTCCGGCCTGCGGCAAAGTGGTGATCTCGCGTAAGGCAGAAGAGTCGAACGAAAAGGTGTTCGTGAAGAAGGAGCAGGTGAGCTCGCTTCTGCCCGACCTTTGCCAATGTGGAGGTACTTGCTTTAGATGGATGTTGTCCTCATTGCGGCGAGCCCTTACCGATTCGAGAAAACAAAATGTCTGGCAAATATTAACGATTGTATCAATAGAATTGTGGATGGTACATCCATCCATAAAAGGCTTTATTACAATCGACTAGTGATGCGATGGCCAACTTCTTTCATTGTTTGGGAGGATAGTGCATGAGTGAGACACTGCAAAATCTAGTTGATGTTGTTGTCAAGGGAAAGATAAAAGAGGCCAAGCCGTTGGCCGAGAAAGCCCTTGCTGAAGGAATAACCGCGAAGGTAATCATCTTTGAAGGATTGAACAAGGCGATGGAGATCGTAGGTCAGAAATACGAGAAGAAGGAGTATTTCCTGCCCCAGGTGCTGTTGTCCGCCCAGACTCTCTACCAGGCTCTCGATGTTGCTTTGCCGAAGCTCGACAAGGCATCCGCGGAGCTCAGGGCAAGGTCGTCATGGCGGTCGTTGAAGGGGATGTTCATGACATCGGAAAGAACATCGTGAAGGCGATGCTGACCGGTTCCGGTCTGACGATCTTCGACCTGGGAAGAGATATCCCGGTCAAGAACATCATCGAGAAGGCCAGGGCCGAGAACGCCAACATTATCGCCACCTCCACCCTCATGACCCCCACATTGGCCGGCATGAAGGAGATCGAGAGGATGATGAAGGAGGCCAACATGAAGCCACAGATCAAGAGCTTGATCGGCGGCGGCGCGACCTCCAAGGAATTCGCCACCCAGATCGGATCCGATGGCTGGGCGTACGACGCTAACGAAGCGGTCAAGGTCGTCGCCGACCTGCTGAAGCATTAAATCGCCTCAATATTCCTAAACCTCTTCCTTTTCCTTTTTTTATGTTCTGTCTACCAGGTCTAACCCGGTCCCATATTCTCGGAATATCATATGTCCACATGATGTAGGACAATCGCCCCCCCGACGCCCGCGGCCAATCCTATGATGAGGTTCTGCTCGGCATCGCTCTCGCCAGCCAGGGGGTTGAACGATGACGATATCGCGCAGACGATCGAAAAAACACCGACCGCGACCAACGCCAGGGCAAGTGACCTAGTGACCATGGGGATCTTTCCCGCTGCTTTGCGCCCAGCTAGGTGAAGCCTGTCCGGATAGGTGTACAGGAGCGTTGCCAGCACCGAAGCTCCGAAGAGCCATTCGTACAGGCTCCCGATCTCCTTGTCCAAGGATTCCGCGAAATAGTTCGGGAAATGGTGTAATCCGAAATCGCCCATCAGGGGATAGAAAAGGGTCACCGGTAGCTCCCACATCGAATCCAAGGCAAGATGGGATAGCACTCCGAAGGCAAGCCCGGTCATGATCCATGACCCGGTCTTTCGATGATAGGCCATCCCCAGAATGATGATCGCGATCAAGAAGAGGCAGCTGTGGGCGTAGATCCTGCCGTAGTCGATCGAGCCGTTTAGTATGATGTGACCTAGAGGCTTGTCGATCAGGTCGGGAAGAACGCTTCCGATCAGGGTGAGAACGACCACCCTCCGGTCCTTCATGTACCAGAACGCGACCAGGCCGATGACGGAGCCGATGAAGAGATGGCACATCAGCAACATTGCATCGAGAATCTTCGGAAGGGTATTAAATAAAGGACCTTAGGTCCAAGAAGTAGCCTACTGCACCAAGTCCAAATTGCAATCGCAATAACCTATCAGGTCAGTGCAAGTGACCAGGACGCGGGAGCAATACAGCATCTCCTACCGATGTGGATGTTCCGAGTCGCTCTTCAAAAGGCGGCCGGTCGCCTACTTTCCGTACTTTGTCAGGTTCGGGTCAGCACGGGTTCAGAAACCTTATTGACCTTGCTGGTGCTTTTTACTCTCATTCCACGGAGGGTATTCTGAAATGGCTTCATCTGGGAACCGGACCTTGGGACTTGGGATCGACACTGGCGGAACGTTCACCGATGCCGCGATCATCGACATGGAAACGATGGAGGTCCTGGCCAAGGCGAAGTCACCGACCACCTATCAAGACCTTTCCCTAGGTCTCCTAGGGGCGGTCGACGGCGTGATCGCCTCGGGCAAGTTCACCGTCGACGAGATCAAGATCGTGGGCCTCTCCACCACCCTGGCAACGAACTCGATACTGACCGGAAAGGGAGGCCAGGTAGGGCTCATATGCATCGGCTGGGAATCCAGACCGGGATTGGGACATGGGCACCAAGGTCATCGAGACCGTGGGAGGCGGGCATACCGTCCGCGGCCATGAGGGCCGGCCACTGGACGTCGCGGCGCTCGACCGGGCGATAGATTCGATGGCGCACAAGGTCGATGCGATCGCGATCTCCAGTATTTTCAGCGTGTACAACCCGGACCATGAGGAGCGCGCCCGGAAGGCGATCCTGGAGAAGGTGAACATGCTCACGGTGACCGGTCATGACCTGACCACCGAACTGGGCATTAAGGAAAGGACCATCACCGCGGTCCTGAATGCCAAGCTCATCCCGATCATCGGGGACTTCCTGAGCAGCGTAGAGCATTCCATGGAGAAGCGGGGGATAAAGGGCCAGATCATGGTGTACAAGGGTGACGGTTCCCTCATGAACATCGCCGTGGCCCGGGGCCGGCCGGTGGACACCATACTTTCCGGACCGGCGGCGAGCCTGATGGGGGGCAGACTGCTTTCCAAGCTGGAGAACTGCATCGTGCTGGACATCGGAGGCACGTCCACCGACATCGCCTATCTGGACCGGGGATTCCCCCGCATCAACCGGGAAGGCGCATCGGTCGGGAATTGGAGGACCAGGGTCCGGGCCATCGATATCTGGACCAGCGGGCTCGGCGGCGATTCGGACATGCAGGTGGACCGGTTCGGGCATCTGGAGATCGGGCCGGAAAGGGTCATGCCGCTGGCCGTCGCCTCGAAGCTGAACCCGTCGGTGCTGGACAAGCTCAGGCTGACCAGACAGACGACCTATTACATGGCCTATGAACGGGATGCCAGCAAATTGAGCCACGAGGACCGCCTGGTCTACAACCTCCTCAGGGAGAACCAGATCTGCACCCTGAACGAGGCCAACGAGGCGCTGCCGGAGCTCACCTTCGTCACCGAGAACCTGCGCTCCCTGAAGGCCAAGGGTTTCGTGGTGCAGACCGGGGTGACGCCCACCGACATCATGCATGTGAAGGGCGTGTACACGCCCGGCGACGTTCAAGCTGCCCGCGAGGGGGTGGAGATATTCTCCAACCTATCGGGCATGACCGTGGACCAATTCACCGAGAACTTCATGGACACCATGGTCACCAGGATCGGAGGCGAGGTGATCAAGAAGATCATCTCGGACGAGGCGGGTGACATCGTGCCATCCCGGGCCCTGGACTACCTGATCAAGGCGACCCTAGGCGCTGCGGGCTTCAGGACGATGTCGATCCAGGCCTCCCTGGACCGCCCCATCGTCGGCATCGGTGCCCCGGCGCACGTCTTCGTGCCGGAACTGGAGAAGCGCCTGAACGTGAAGGTCATCATTCCTCCGAACCACGACGTCGGCAACGCCGTCGGGGCGGTGTGCAGCAAGGTCTCGGAGTTCATCAACCTGCAGGTCTATCCCAGGGACTTCAGGTTCTGGGTGTTCTCGCCGTTCGCCGAACCGGTCGATTTCCATCACCAGGCGGAGGCGGTGGAGAGGGCGAAGGAGATGGCCTCCGAGCACGTAAAGGCGAAGGCGGTGGCGGCGGGAGCGAAGAACGTGGTGGTGATGGTCGATGTGGACGAGAAGAGGTTCTCGCCCGGTTTGGCCACGTCGGTCCCTACGACAAACTGGATTGAAGTCCGTGCCAGAGCCACAGGGGACCCGCTTTAGTCCGGAGAAACTTTGAAGTAATATAATCAAGATAAACCGGTCGTAAATATCTTTATGATGTTAATGGAGGGAATTCAGTGGCAAACAAAATGACCCCGCGGGAGCGCGTTCTCGCCGCTCTTGATATGAAGGAAGTTGACAGGCCTCCAGTTGTATGCTTCACGCAGAGCGCAACTGTTGACGTGATGGACGCGGTCAAGATCTACTGGCCGGACGCTCACACCGACGCTCACAAGATGGCCGACCTGGCCATCGGTGTCCCAAAAGTGTTGGGTCTCGAGTCCGTAAGGATGCCTTACTGCCTGACAGTCGAGGCTGAGATCATGGGCTGCACCGTCGACCTGGGCAAGCAGGACAGGACCCCGATGGTCAAGAAGCACGCCTTCAACGAGGACTCCGAGGTCGTTATCCCGGATGACATAACCTCGAAGGGCAGAATGAAGACCGTCATCGAGGCGGTCAAGATCGCCAAGGCAAAGGTCGGAAAGGAATACCCGATCGTTGTCGGAACCACCGGACCGGTCACCATCGCGGGACACCTGGTCGGAACCGAGAACCTGCTCCTGTGGATGATCGTCAACCCTGAGGCAGTCCAGAAGTTCGTGGACATCGCGACCAAGATCGAGAAGGCATACTGTACCGCACTCGCCAAGGCAGGCGCGGACGTCATCGTCATGAGCGACCCGTCCTCCTCTACCGACATGATGTCGGCCGAGCTGTTCGACCAGTACAGCAAGCCGTCCATCAAGGAGTGCTTCGAGGATATCGGCGAGACCAAGTCCGTCCTGCACATCTGCGGTAACACCACCGTCCTGCTGGACCACATGATCGACACCGGCGTCAACGGCCTGTCTATCGAGGAGAAGGTCGAGCCGGAAGAAGCGGTCAGGCTCGTAGGCGGAAGGGCTGCCCTCGTCGGAAACGTCGGAGTGGTCAGGCCTCTGCTGCAGGGAACACCGGAAGATTGCGAGGCTGCAGGGAAGCGTTGCAAGGAAGCCGGTTTCAACCTGATCGCACCGGGATGCGGTCTCGCAGCGCGCGTGCCCCTGGTCAACATTCAGGCGATGGTCAAGGGCGCCAAAGAGTAAATTTCTTAAGGGGGAGCGATCCCCCTATCAATCCATTTTTTGAATCATTGTTTCCAGCTCAGGCCCGGACCGTTCGAATGATCTGTTCGGGGCTACGACCACTGGAGCAGCCTTAGGGCGGTCGAAGGATCAGGCGTACTTTTCCGTCAGCTCCTTTGCTGAGGGCCAGGTGTCCCTTCTAAAAAATGCTTAACACATCATGAAAACTTGGGAAAATGGGGAAAGGGGTTTCTGAAGGATCAATTGCCCTTGCTCTCCCGGTTACGAGTCACCGCTTCCTTGAGGGCACTGATGTTCTCCTTGGGCGTCTTGTAAGGCATCTCGCATCCAGGTGCGATGACTATGCCCGGTCCATCCCCCCACTGGTGCAGTACCTGGTCCACGGCGTCAGCGATCTCGGCCGGGGTGCGCCTGAACATGAGCTCCTGGTGGTCGATCCCGGCGAAGAGGCACGTCCTCCCCCGGACAGCGTTGAAAAGGACCTGCTGATCGACGTTCTTGAGATGCAGGTGCATGGCATCCGGGAGGAGTTCCATCTGCGATTGCCACAGGGGCAGGGAGGAGTCGTTGTGCAATATGGTCCTCAATCCCAGACGGTGGTAGGTCTCGATCAGCGAGCCGAGGCACGGGCGGTCGTGGGCCTCGTACATCTCCTTGCTGACCATCTCCATCCCGGCGGAACTGGAGTCGATGAATATCGAGCCTACGCCGGTGCTTCTGATCTCCTCGCCGTAGGTCCTCAGGGAATCTGTGACCGCGCTCAGGGCCTTGTCAATCGGACCCGGATCGGAGAACATGGCCATGAGGACCGCCTCCATCCCGAAGACCTCGTACACGATCAGCATCGGCGCGTTGGCGCAGCCCACCACCGCTACCTCTTCCCCGACCTTCTCGACCATTTTGCCGGCCGCCTTGATCGGCACCGACCAGAACTTGTCCTTCAAGGGATCGACCGGCGCCAGTCTGTCCGCGTCCGTCAGCGGCCGGTACTTCGATGCACGGGGATAGAAGTCGCGCTCTGGAAACTTCCATTCCATCCCATGCGCCTGAGCTTCGGTCAACAGGTCCCCCCATCCGGCCATGACCGTGTCGTAGCCGTAGAGTTTGTAGGCCTCCAGCGCCAGCTTGGCGAAGATGTCCGGGTCATGGAAACCGTCATGCATCTTGAGTCCGGTGGATTCAAGTATCCATTTGGCCGCTCCCAAATGCTGGTAGAACACTGGTGGGCGGTCGGCCGGTCGAAGCTCCATGGCGGCATAGAACCGTTGTTTCGGGCTCATGGCGGGAGCATCGCAGTATGGCTCATAAAAGTCTATGCAGGCCCGCCGTCGATGAACCATTCGTTGGCCAGTCCAGTCATTCTGGGAAATGCATTTTTTCGAGATAGTTGATATATAGACAGTACACAATCACGCCACGATTCCATGGCATACGGTGTTGCTCTCGACCTAGGGACCAGCGGTTACCGTTCACATCTGGTAGACCTGTCCAAGAATGGCAAGATAGTTTCCACGTCCATAACGATGAGGCATCCCTTGCCGGGCGCGAACATCATGGACCACCTTCATTTCTGGATGGAGAACGGGAGCGAGGTCGGCCACAGCATCATCATGGAAACCGTCGATCACTTGATAGAGCTCCACGGCGCGAAACCGGAGGAGATCGAAAGGCTCGCGGTCTGCGGCAATCCGGCCCAACTCTCCATGTTCGAGAACATCGAGATACGTGACCTGGCATATGCTGGGCAATCACTTCTGAGTCGTCTCAATATCAAGGTCCCGGAACGGAAGGCACACGTCATCAAGGCCGAAGAGCTGGGCCTTAGGTCCGTCCGGCAGAACGCCGACGTGCGCATCCCCCCGTCCATAAGGCATGAGATAGGGGCGGACGCACTGGCCATGATCATCAAGACCAAGCTCCTGGAAAAGAACGAGACCTGCATGGTCACCGACTACGGGACCAATGCGGAGATGGGGCTTTACCACAATGGGGAACTGTACACAGGCTCTGCGGCCGCTGGCCCGGCCATGGAAGGCCAATCGATCAAGTTCGGCATGCTGGCCGCCCCGGAGGCGATCTCCGACCTGTCCATAGGTCCGGACCAGATGTGGTACAACTACGTCCTCGACCAGCACCTGCACCCGCGCA
>CAWDCQ010000038.1:0-18298 GCA_963800775.1 uncultured Methanomassiliicoccales archaeon
AAATGCCGAAATATTATTGATACAGCTTTCTTTTTTTTCTTCATAAGTACCGCCGCTCAATCTTTTATGTCGTTCCATAATTCGACATTCGTTTCGGTTTGTGGCATATTATCCAACAGAATACTTTCCTCACAATATTATATGATTTGGAATGGATTAAAGACATAGAATTGATGAGTTATCCACTCCTTGAAACGCTTGGAATGTGATATATAAATCTTCTATTCTGTAATATATGAGCTATTTCTTGAATACCTGATTACTGATGCTTCAGGCATGACCGAGTGATAATCTAAGGGACAAGAATTGTGAGTTGAGTCCCACCAATCACAGCCCACAGGTTAAGGACACTCTCGACCTTGACATGCTTGCATGACCTAGGGGCCAGTACATTCGACATGGGAAAAGGACCTTGTTTCTTCCTAGCTTTTTTAGGTAAGCCGTGCTACGATGTGTCAGAGGGGGGGGGGTGCAAAACTCGTCTCTCCATACTTCCCTGAGAATCCAGTGTGGGGGTTATCAAAAAAGGCCCACCCCTATTTCAAGAATATGGGGGAAGAATTTCATTGATATCAGTCTGACGTTAAGCAATTTAAAGTCAGATTATGATATAGTAGCTGATAGAGCTGATACGATGACTGAACTAGAGACTGTGAAGCATGTCGACGTGACAAGGTATATGGGAACCTGGTTTGAGATTGCGAAGTTCCCATTAAGGTACGAGAAAGGGCTTGTCGGCATAACAGCAACCTATACATTGCTTCCCAACGGAAAAGTCAGAGTATTAAACAGCGGCTATGAAGGAGGCTTTGACGGCAAATTAAAGACGGCCAGAGGCAAAGCCTGGGTAGTTGATACTGTAACGAACGCCAAGCTTAAGGTCAGCTTCTTTTGGCCCTTCGCCGCCAACTACTGGATACTTGAGCTTGGAAAAGACTATGAATACGCTGTTGTTGGCGAAGAGTCCCGTAACTATCTTTGGATACTTTCAAGAACACCCCAGATGGACGAGACCGTATACAATGAACTGCTTAAACGGGTGCAAAGCAAAGGGTATGATCTATCTAAACTAGAAAGAAGCCCGCAAAAGCCTACCGCCGTCATCACCAAGCTGTGACTTCTTACCCCCTCTCTTTCCGCAATGCGATTTGCCGGATCGGCCAGCGCGCCATTACCTTATGGTGAGGACCTCGGACCTACCGACCTTGACTTGATTGCATGGTGAAGGGGGCTAGGACCTACCGACCTAGACAAGGTGATATGACAAGGGACTAGGACCAGGGACTTGCTTCTCGGATAAGGTGTTTTTAAGATGAAAATTGGGGAGAGGTATCATTTTTCATTTGCGTATACTACTCCCGCACTCACTAAGGGGGGTATAAGCTATCGATTTCATTTGTCACTGACAAAGATGTCATGGATCATTCGATTGAATCCTGTTTTATACCTACCCGATATTATAATCCAGTATAGGTAAATCGCTACCATTTAGATAATAAGAGGGACCATGTCCAGCTAGATTGTTTCATGGTCGAAAATCGTCTCTCTCAAATAGCCTTGATGCTGCAACATTCGGAGGTTTTCACTCTATATGGTCTCTGCCTTATCCGGTCATGGAGTTAACTTGAGGTTGAGAATGCCAGGCTTTAGGATTCTGAGGGATATTGAAAGCAGCTGGACGCAACGTAATCTAGCTTCGTGGTTTGATCATTCCGTAGACAGCATCGATATATGTGATCGTCTTGAATCAGTAAGATTGGCCCATGATCGTTCCAACTCGATCATGGGTCGTTTATATTTTATTTATAGACCTCTGCTTTTTCCAGCATGAACTTTTCCTGATCGAAGGCTCTCCTCGTACTTCTTGTGGCGGTAATAAGCGACGGAGATCAGCCAAGAGCTGACGAACAGGGCCACAATGAAGAAGCCCAAGGTCTCGAAGTCCAGAGCTTGTAGGTCACCCCAGAACCCTCCCGTCCAGTTCATCTCTGTGGCCAATACCTGGGCCAGTTCGACGCTGCCTATGGCGAACGCTACCATGACCGACATAATCGTGATGGTGAGGTTGTAGTACACCTTGCGTATCGGGTGCTGGAACGCCCAGCCATAGGCCAGCCGCATGGATACGCCGTCAGACATGTCGGTGAAGATCATGCCGCATGCGAAAACGAGCGGAAGGGTCATGATCGCCCAGATAGGTACAAGGCCAGATACTCCAACGCCAACTGCCAAGCCAATGGTCATTGTCTCGGTCGCGGTATCAAAGCCCAGACCGAACAGCAGCCCGACGATGATCATGTGCCAGGGTTGGCTCACCATTTTGAACAGCCTTTTAAAGTGCGTGTTCATGAACCCCTTCTTGTTCAGCTCTTCATCGAGCTGTCTTTGGTTGATCTGGCCGTTCTTAAGTCCTTTGAAGACGCCCCAAATCTCCTTAACGATGAGAACATTGATAAACGCTATAATGAATAGGAACGCCCCGGAGATCAATGTGCTGACCCAGTCGGTGGTGAACTCCACGGAGGTGCCCAATATGGCCTTGGCGGCGACGATCACAGATATGACCATGAGCCCCACCGTTATGGCGTGGCCGATGGAGAACCACATGCCAACTGTCAGCGGACGTTTGTCCTCCTGCATCAGCTTACGGGTGGTGTTGTCGATAGCGGCGATATGGTCAGCGTCGACGCCATGGCGCAGACCGAGCACAAACACCACGATGGCCAAGCCGCCCAGAGCATAATATGCTTGTCCAGCCCATGTCGCGACAATGAACGAGATAACGGTGGCAACTGCTAGGACCGCATACATCATAACCACTTTCACCTTCTCTCCCCTGTTCAAGCTGATGAGCGCTTCTGAGAGCGATGCTTTTTTCGTTGGTTCCGGTGCAGTTTCATCTGTAATTTTTCATACCCCCATTGTTCCTGTCCCTCTTGAGTCAAATTATCTATGATATTGAGTCAAATTAGGTTGGATGTATTATCCAACTCTAAAAAGATAACGCCATAATTCCTATTTAATGCCTTTGACACTAATAGTAATAGCTACTATTTATTTGTGATAAATGATGGCGCAATGGCCAATTCTAGGGCTGATGCATGGAGATGAAATGTCGATATTGAGCGCTATCATTGAAGGCGATCTAGACACATCGATAAGGGACTGAAGCATCTTCGGATTTTCCACGTTAAGTTACTTGAACTATGATGATCGGTGTTTGCCAGAAGTGGCCATCTGCTTGCTTCGTCTGAGATTTCACTCCGCGGCAGAAATAAGATTCTGTCTCGGATCATAACGACATCATCGGTAATGAACGATCTTCTGACAAGGAGATTGACATGGACCGACCCTACTTTCACCTCACTTTCGTAGAGGAACATGGATGAGAGAGCTTAGCTAGATTCTTGTTAGTAAAAATACCTATTAAATATCCAAAGTACCATTTGTTTTCACGTTGGATTATACATCCAACATAATCCAGGAGATGCTGAACTTTGATTTACAAAAAGATATTGTTGCCCACCGATGGCAGCGAGAACAATAAGATCGCCATCGCACATGCGATCGCACTGGCCAAAGAATTGGATGCCGATGTCACCGCATTTTCAGTGATTGACCGGTCCTGATCTTAGTTCTCTTGCCGAGAGCATACCCCTTCCAGAGTTCTCCCCTGAGGTGGACGAACTGAGCAAAAAGGCGGTCGATAATGCGGTCATGGAGGGGAAGAAGAAAGGAGTTCGTATAACTGGAAAGGTCGTTAATGGACATCCTGCCGATGAGATAATCAAGGAGTCCAAGAAATACGATCTGATAGTCATGGGCTCCCTGGGTCGTTCAGGGATGTCCCATCTGCTCATGGGCAGCGTTGCTGAAAAGGTCGTGAGGTTCGCTGCTTGTCCTGTGCTCGTGATCAGAAGAACCCAAGACAGTTGAAATTCTTTCCCGGCGATCTTTTAGAGAGCGTTCTCTGCATCCTACCCCCAACCATAGCATTTCCCCTTTTACAAGGACCACGAGACCTTCGATCGGCCCAATTCGGTTCAGCCCGCTGTTTTAGTTTCCATTGGACATGAGCACTCAGACTCTTAAGCACAGGAATTGAGCACCCTGGTTAACGGCCTCGCCAATAGGTCGACCTTGATCTCGGACCATATTAAACGAGAAAGGATTCTGAAGCCGAGACCTTCAACCGACTTACCGTAATAATGGCCATTAGATCGCAGGGGGCTAGGAACTCTCGACCTTGACATGCTTGCATGATCTAGGGGCAAGGACTTTGGACCTAGGAAAAATGGCCTTGTTTCTTCCTAGCTTTTTTAGGTAAGCCGTGCTACGATGTGTCAGAGGGGGGTGCAAAAACTCATTCCTGTATACTACCCCCCCGCACTGGATTCAAGGGGGTAGTATATAGTTGGGAAAAAAGGCCCACCCTCCCTGTTAACCTTTAGTCACCCCGCCTGTTCGGTAATAGGGAAAAAGGCCCAACCTGGGGTGATCGATCGAGGTCCGTTTAAATTCATCTCAGCCAATTTCTTAATAGCACTAGAAATCGGTAGATTCCCGAAACCTCTTCATTTCCATTTTTGATTTTAGAACGTATGCATTAAATGCAAATATTTGCTACGGACCTTGGCACTTATAGGCCATTTATCAAGCAATCAGGTGCTATGATGTTACGAAAACTTACCGTGTGCTTGCTAACATTTCTTTTGCTTATGATTGCGACCGTTGCGATCGTTGACCTTTCGATCGGTACAGCGTCTGCCGACACCAGCGGCTATTACAACTATTCGCTAATCAATGGCGGGACAGCTGTTGAAATCAACGAATACAATGGACCGGGTGGAAACTTCACAATTCCTAGTGTCATGGCAGGAAATCCCGTCACTCAAATTGGTTATAAGGCATTCTTTCATAATATTTTCATCACCTCGGTGACCATCCCTAACAGCGTCACCAGCATCGGGGAAGAGGCGTTTGGTGCCAGCCCTGCCCTGACCTCGGTGACCATCCCTAACAGCGTCACCAGCATCGGAGATCATGCGTTCGCTGGTTGTTCCGCCCTGACCTCGGTGACCATCCCTAACAGCGTCACCAGCATCGGAGATCATGCGTTCGCTGGTTGTTCCGCCCTGACCTCGGTGACCATCCCGAACAGCGTCACCAGCATCGAGAGCTATGCGTTCTACTGCTGTTCCGCCCTGACCTCGGTGACCATCCCTAACAGCGTCACCAGCATCGGTGACGTGGCGTTCGCTAACAACCCTGCCCTGACCTCGGTGACCATCCCGAACAGCGTCACCAGCATCGGTGGCGGGGCGTTTGGTGACTGCTATGCCCTGAGGTCGATTACATTCTTAGGGCTTGTGGCCCCGACCAACGTTAGCAATGGTTGGATCTACAACGCACCTTCGGGAATCATGGGTCATGCGTATGCAGCGTCTAATTTCCCTGCTCCGGGACAAACGTTCTATGGGCTCACGATGGGTTCCTATAATAATGGAACCCCTACGATTTATGTTCCCGCATCCCCTACCGGTCTGACCGCCACGGCTGGGAACGCTCAGGCGACATTGAACTGGACCGCTCCAAGCAACAACGGAGGAGCGGCGGTAGACTATTACCTGATCAATGAGAACGGGAACCCGCTACCCAATAATTTCACCTCGACCTCGACCACGATCACCGGACTGACCAATGGACAGTCCTATTCATTTACCGTCGCGGCGCACAACTCGGCCGGGATGGGGACCGCTACAAGTGCCGTTTCTGCCACTCCGAGTTCATCGGCGACCAACGTTTCGGTCCCGGGACCGGTGACCGGCGTTAAGGTGACCACGGGCGTTAACAAGATCATGCTGGATTGGACCTTGCCTTCGACGGGCGGCACGCCTACAACCATAATGGTCTTCATTTTCACGTCCAGCCCCATGCCATCTATGCTGATCGCGAATCTGTCGTCATCAGCAACCGAGTATATTGACAGTAATGCAGTGAACGGAACCACATACTATTGCTGGATTGTTCCAGGCAACTCTGCCGGGACTGGAGCATCAGCCGATTCCGGCGCTGTAACCGTTGGCGCGGTCGCTAATACCGGAAGCAGTTCGAACGAAAGCTCGATGCTGATCATCGCCGTCGTGGCGGTAATAACGATTGTCGCTGTGGTTTTGGTCGTACTGTTCATAATTCGCAAGAATAAGAGCCCTCCGACCGTTCATCAGAGCTTCCAGCAGCAACCGGAACAGTTCCCAGCGGTGGGAGAACGGAAAAAGGAGTGACGGCTTTTTCCTATTGAACGGACCTTCTGGCCCCCTTTCCTTCTATGTTGAAGGGGTCCTTCGCGAGTAAGGATTCCCTAGACACCTATTTTTCGATTTCCTATCACTCCCCCTCCGAGATCGATTCTTGATCGGGATCTGATCGGACAAGCTTCTATTCGCGTTCAGAGTCGCAGTATGGCCACTTGGCCCATTGTCACGGACCTGCCCCAATCTTTTTAAGGCGTTCTATGTCGCAGGAACACATGGGGGTCTAGCCCGTGAGAGTGATAATGCTCCTCCTTCATGAGCATCCAGTAGATGATGTGCAGCATCTTCCTGGCGGTCGCAACGGTCGCCTTGTTGCGACCGATCCTCTTCGATTTCCGATTGAAGAACTTCGTTATCTGGCTGTCCGGGGCGTTCCGGACATGGATGTGGACCGCCTCGACCAGGATCCAACGCATGTACCTGGATCCCTGTTTGCTGATGTGGCCGTAATAACAGGAGCTAGCGGACTGGTGCACGGTCGGCACCAGTCCGGCGAAGGCAGAGAGATGTTCCGGGTCGGGGAATCGGCGAATATCGCCGATCTCGGCCGTGAGCATCAATGCCCCGTAATAACCTATGCCAGGTATCTCAGAGATCAATTTGGCGGAAGGATTCTTCTGATACTCCTTGAGCAATGCCGAGTTGATCTCTTTGATCTCCTTCTCCGTCGCTTCCAGAGCATTGAGAAGGTGGTTTAACGAGTCGATCTTCAGGGACTTTAGCCACGCCCGATGCTTCTGAGTGAAGTTACAAGTAAGCTCCTCCGGTTTCCTGACGCCACGCCGAAGCAGTTTGGCGTGGATCCGGTTCTTTATCGAGGTGGTATCACATACCAAGGGGGCCCTGGTGCGCAGGGCCTCCCTAGGTCCCAGACGCCCCGTTCAGGGACGTACGAGACCGGTATCATGTCCGCCCTCAATAGTTCGGCCAGAGTCCTGGCGTCCACCTTGTCCGTCTTGACCCTTGCGGCAGCGATCGCCTTGACCTGTTTCGGATGTGCCAGTACGACATCGAATCCAGCGGATTCGATGGTCTCGAAGATGTACTCCCAGACGTTGGTCGATTCCAGCACCACCTTGGCCTCGTCCAAGGTTTCCAGGAAACGGTTGAGACTGTCCACATCGGACAGGATCCGTTCGTTGGAAACCTCTTCCCCAGCTTCGTTCAGAATACTTGCCTGACAAAATTCTTTATGTACGTCCAGTCCTACGTATCGCATGGTCTTGCTCGCCTCGTTTTGATTGATGTCACGTTCAATACGAGCGAGGGACCACTTCAATCATGCCATCTTTTTATGAATGTCCAGTCCTATATAGTTCATGGTTCTCCCGCCTTGGGGTTGTCTGCAAACGCCCATATGGGCGGGGAGCCACTTTTAGCATGCCATCACCAGAGCTATTTCATTCACTTCCTAAATGATGGCCCACCAGCCTTTCATAGGGCCGACATAGACATACGTAAATAATTGGGGATGGGTGTATCAGCCTATCGGTTCGGATGGTTATCCTGAGTGTCAATTTAGCCTTGGGATTTCAAGATGATCTTTAGAGAAAGAGGATGGTTTGGAGATGCAAAGATCGTATTGGCTTGCTGTTATTGGCGGATTGTTGGGAATCTTAAGCGGAGCGGTTGTTGCAATCGCTGGATATTATGTTTCAACTTTCGATTCCGGTGTCTCGTCTGGGGAGCTCTATCTCTTGGCCGCGATTGCCATCTTTTTTTCCATTCTAGGAATAGTCGGCGGGCACATGCAACATGATAAGAGGATCGGCGGCGTCCTGCTGATAGTCAGCAGCATAGGAGTTCTGATAAGCATTTCGCTCCTTGGCATATTCACCTTCATCCTTTTCCTTGTCGGAGGAATGCTGATGCTATCGGACGCAAGTAAGGAGAGGAGAATCGGTCGCCCCATACATCCGATGTCCTCTCAATCGCAAACAGTTTACCGAGGGCAAACTTCCTATCAAAGTCGACCTGCATATCAGGCACAGGGAGGGGCGCGGTTTTGCCCTAATTGCGGTACGCCTATCGAAATGGCTGGACAGCAGACATGTAAAAAATGTGGATACAATTTAAGCTAAATAGCGACTCCGATGGGGGTTGCCGTGGTAGCCGTTAAATATTGACCGATAAGCTCAGCATCAGCTATTACTGATCAGGCCACATCGACCGGTTAGATTGGGATGTTCACTCCTTATTCAATCCTTTTCTTACCTCGTCCAATTCTTTGATCGTCTCTTCAGAAAGCTTCGGGTAGTGAAGATCCAACGAGTCGATCTTCCTGGTGATGATATTGGCCACTAGGGTCCGCGCAAGCCATTTCTGGTCGGCGGGTATGATGTACCAGGGTGCCTCTTCGGTGCTTGTAGAACCGAGCATCTTTTCGTATGCTTTCATGTACTTGTCCCAATACCCTCTTTCTTTCGCATCGGCCGGGCTGAACTTCCATTGCTTATCTGGATCGTTCAGCCTGGCCAGGAATCTAACCTTTTGTTCCTCTTTGGATTCATGCAGGAAGAACTTCAGGATGACAGTTCCGCTCCTGATCAGATGACGTTCCATGTCGTTTATCGACTCGTAACGTTCCTGCCAGAACTCCTTACCGTCTTTGCTTTTCGGGAACCTTTGCTTCTCTAACAACTCAGGATGGACCCTCACCACCAGAACCTCCTCATAGTAGGACCGATTGAAGATCCCTATCCTGCCCCTAGCCGGCAACGCGTTGTAACAGCGCCACATGAAATCATGGTTCAGCTCATTGTCCGATGGAGTCTTGAATCCAGTGACCTCGCAGCCCTGCGGGTTCACTCCGGACATGACATGGTCTATGATGCTATCCTTGCCCGCTCCATCCATGCCCTGAAGAACGATGAGGAGGGCATAGGAATCTTCTGCCCAGAGAAGTTCCTGGACCCTTTCCAGTTCATCCCTGCTTCGTTCCAGTATATTATCCGAGTCTTGCTTCGACAGCCGAAGGCCGTTGAGCGTGAGGTCGTCGCACTCTTTCCAGCTCGTGGGGTAATCCTCCAAACTGATGTTCTTGCCCACAGGAACCAATGTCCTTTCGATCACTTTGTCATTGCCACCCATTCCATATCACCAACGAAGTGTGCTAGGAATCTGGCTATATTTGGGGATGTCGAGTGCCTTGGAAGGCTGGTCCGTCGAGCTACTCATTCAAAACCGGAACGAACCAATTTAATTGGCGGCTCCCAATGCCCCAACGTCCATCAAGAAGACTAGACATTCTATTGCATCGGTTGGATTTCGAGATCTTTCTTCAGACCTTTTCTCAATATCGACCTTCCTTGCCCAGTCTTGGATATTACCCTTCTCATCGATCATGGCGACCTTCTTTTTCCTTGTCCTCGATCTCTGTTTGCTGGATCGAGAGATCTCTGGACTTGGATTGGTCTGAACGGGCCGGAGCGTCGGGGCCCTGCTGATTATTCTCATCCCCGTCATCGCCTCCAAGGTGAACTTTCCCCACATCCTCTTTAACGGCGGTCTTTGCTGGCCGGACGTTTGGTTGTGTTGGCTTATGCTGTGGAGTGTTCAGAGAAGGTAGTTCACTCAATGCAATGGCCTCCTCCTCGATGTTATCATTTCCTTCATCGAAATTGGATGAGTGAGAGGTCCCAAGGTCATCACAGGAGAACAAACCCGTTAGCGGGCCTCCACAATAAGGACAATACTTTGGAACCCACTTAGATTGCTGATTGGGTTCTGCCGACTGTGCGTCAGGAGCGATCCGCTTTGATATTGGTCCTTGCCGATGTGATACTTGGGGCGCTGGCGCAGGTATATTGCCAGACCGAACCAATCGTTCGGTCGGGGCTTCGCCGCCCGGCTTAAGATATTCAACACCGCTCTTCACTTTCTTCGGCGTATTCTCCACACCATTGTTGATATCCGCTTTGATGTCACCTTTCATGTAATTTCACCTTGATCACTGGGAATCGTTAATCTTCCAGCGGTTTCATTGTTGTTGAGACAGTCGAATATAGGAAAGAGGTCGCTCTAAAAATTTGCAATTTCGATGTAATGCCGTTGATTGAGCGCGTCATTGCCAGCCTTTATCGATCTGCCTTCGAAATTATTCCTGGAAAGACTAAGGATAAAAAGGTGGTGATCGCCGAAAGGTGCCTTGCCGAAATTTGTGTAAAAATGGCTAGCAATGATCTTGACCATACGCATTATCCATTCATGATCAGGGAATGATCTGATAGAACCAGTTCCTGGGCGATGGACGCGACCATGCAAAACGCCTCTGTCAAGCTCAGAGAAGAGATTAAGCCAGCCGACGAACTACTCCGTGAAGGAGTGCAACCTTGCCGGAGTCTTCGTGTCCTTATGGCCAGATCGGCATGGATCTCTTTCTCGAGCCCAATCGAATCGAAGACCAACGAAGAGCAGCACCGAGGAGGTCACGTCTCTCCCTGACATCCTTCGGAGGAATATAAGGCTCCAGGACCGTGCCTACCCAAGAAGCTCGGCATCACCGCATCGTTTCCCGCGTCTTCACTTTCCGGCGGTCAAGGGCTTGAGCATGTTAGGAAATGCCAGAAACAACTGGAAGCCCTCGGTTCCATTACGTCAACGATGTACTGGCAGAAATCGTCGCTTTCATTTACCGTTATCATCTCGAGGCCGATGTGGCCCAGGGAGGGGTGGGTCGTCTAGACATCGGATCGGAAGCGCTCGTTGACCGTGCTCTTGCCGATAGCTTTCTGGATGTCCAGCCCTTCCTCGCATCGGTTCAACAAACTTATCAGATGACACCAGCAACAGCACCATACTTGGATCATTCAGGCAAAACCCAAGGCCGGGAACTGTTCTGGCTTAGATTCAACCAGTTCGAACCTTGTGTCGCCGAAAGGCATGGGTTCTCCGGTGTAGTGAGCCAAACATACACCGCAAATGTTACATGCGGATGGCGAGATTCTATTCGGTGTTCTCGACCATCATTTTGTTAACTATCTGACGGTTCGTTCACTCCAATTCCGTTTGGAACATCCTTCTGACCATGACCCTCTTCAACAAACCATAATCTTGCGTCGCTGCCATTATTGCTGTTTTCTCCTGCATCTTTCGGTCCATGTCCCAATTAATCATGATCTTTTGCATGGCAGTAATGAGGATCTCCCGTTTCTCTCTCGGCATCTTCATCATCAGGTCCGTTCTCGTCTTGACGACCTTGTTCATATCTGCCTGGGGGAGCTCTCCCAGCGAATCCAGCATTTCGATCAATGATGTGATCTTTTCCTCTTCTGGCAATGTCGTGATCGTTTCCAATCTGGCCCCCAGGATCTTGCTCCTATCTTCCTCGTTCTTTGATGCCACCATCTGCATGTCTTCGACCATCTTCTCGTGTATCTCTGCCTTTACCTTTCGTTCTCGGCATTGGGGGCATTTGTCCATGTGCTCATCCAGCGAGCGAGAGTCCTTCGATGCGCACTCCTCGCATTCCTGGGCTAACATGTCAAGCTCTTTCCTCGTGGTCATAATTATCCAAAGTAAATTTGAACTCAATGATACTTATACTTGTCAGATAAGGATAATTCATCATTTGATACTCCGTTCAAGAACTAACCTCATCTTGTTAGGTTACTTCGATCGGGGAATTATTCCCCGAGAAATGGCTAATTCCCAGGCAAGATCCTCCGCGGATTCGCACTTCGTCTGGTCGAATCGGAGGTATTGCCTAATGGAAAAGTAGAAAGATAACCCGCTAATCAAACTGTGACATAGAAGAGTTGATCCGTACGATCTGATCAATATAGCGACCGATTGGTTGGTCCTCAATTTTTGGGACCGGGTCGTAACGTCCTGAGATGATTCCCCTTTCATTAATAAGGCTGAGAATTCCTTTAATGGGCCTGAAAGACCGGGCGACATCGTTCTTCCTGGACCAATGGGAAGGTGATTCCAGAGTAGGTCAGACCGATGATCGGGACACGACGGGGTTCAAATCCGATTCAAACCTCATCAGTATATGATATGATGTTCGAGTAGTTCTTTACCATGTGGGAAGCGTTAGCTTTGAGCGGTTCGCCGTGGCCGGGGAGCATGACCTCGAAATCCAGCTTGGACGCCTTGGCTATTGATCCGATCATCTCAGCGACGTCCGAGCAATACTCTGCGGGGGAGCAGGTGATCTCCTTGCCATCGTACCGCAATGAATCACCGGTGAAGAGCACCTTTCTCTTTTCGTCCAATAGCATGATGCTCCCCTCCGTGTGCCCAGGTAGGAAATGGACGACAAGACCCGCGATCCTGTCGCCTCCTTTAGGCGGATATCGACAGGCACTGATTCTATGGTGATAGCGGCTCGGGGGTGAGCGTACTTAAGCGCAGGCAACGGCTTCTGGCCGGAAACAAAGTCAGCATCGTTCTCATGCACAGCGACCTGGGCCTTGGTCAGGTCCCTTAATTTCTTGGCACTGCCCATATGGTCCATATGATGGTGTGTGAGGACGATGAACTTGACATCTGTCGGCTTGAAACCTTTCTTTTCTACATAACCGATGATCTTCTGTGCGTTACCCGGCGTTCCCGTGTCTATGATGGCCAGCTCCTTTCCGTTAATGACCAGATAGACGTTGGCGTGGGCCATGTTCTCGCTCGCCTCATCGATTCGATGTATCCCATTGATTATCTCCATGAATCACACCCACCCCGCATCCACAAGCTAATGTTTGCTTGGAACATGAACTGGTGGGGGACATTATAAGGATAACCATCGTCGCCGACCACTGCCAAAACACTTTGCCCCTTTGTTATGAATGGTTTGATAGGTCACTTAAACGCGCGGGGTGAACGCAAGCTTTCTCATCTTCGTTCTTCTGCCGAACATGTTCCTAACTTGCTCTTCTGTCATCGCAACCACGATGGTCGTCGGTTCACCTTCCCAACTACTGTCCACCTCCAGTAACTGGATCTCCGGCGTCAATTCTCTGGCAATGATACTGAACTCCGGCAGGCTAAGCTCGCCCATCAGAAAGGTCACTGGAAAGTCCTCGGAGATGTCCTCGACGAACAACTCTCTTCCCGGTCTTCTTGTTCCTGAACGAGTCCATCTCCATTTCCTCATCCTTTCCTTGGAATTCCCAACCCTTGCTTGTGAGGAACTCGCGAACTCTGGAATGGGTCGATCGCTATTTTGAACACGTTTTCTATTTCCAAGACCAATGCTTCCCTTTCTCTTTTTGTATGCTTTCTCCCCAAATAATAGTATATCCCCACCTCCGGAGAATAGCACATTGGGATTTACGGCCCGGACCAACATTTGGAAGAAACGCTTGGAATAGGGGGCCATATCGGATCGGCAGGCCCGGGAAGGGTCGTCAGGATCATTACAAAATTCCCACTGGCAGAGAGGGAAAGATGTCGGGTGTGTTCATCTCTTCGCAATAGTTTGAAGCGGGGGCAGAATCTGAAATAAGCCGGATTTAATGGGAGCGCTTGATGGTACCGCCAACGACCAGAAGCTCTGCCGCGGACATTTCGTCTTCCCGAAAGGGAAATGTCTAGGAATGGTGCAGGCTCTAAATGCCGGAGTACTTGTCCTAATGCATTCGGACGGGGAATGATGATTTGTTCCTTCCCTTAACCCTGACAAAACAATACAACAAGTCGGCGGTGGGTGTCACTTGCCAGGGTCGCTTCGTGCTGATGTGTTCGGGCCTCTTTTCCCCTAAGGATGGACAGGACGAAAGCCACATCAGCAATGCACCGAGGTCAGTAGCGCCGATGCATGCCGTCCACGAACGAAGTGGCCGAGATGCTTTCCAGGTTGAACCCCGTACCTAGGAATATCTGGAAGGCGATGTCCCGGGGGATAGCGATGGAAGTGACGAACAAGGCGACGGCGAAGCTGCACACCATCCCGATGTTGGCCATCGTCCTAGCAGGCCGGAACTGATGCCGTAGGACTTCGGCGGGGCATTGGCCATGACCGCACTATTGTTGGCCGGTTGGAAGGTGCTCGCTCCCGCGCCATTAAGGACCGAGCCTAGAACCACAACATAAGGGATGAATTCAGGTCAAGGGTGGAGAAGACGAATATGCCCGATATATGCAGTCCCAGACCGATGGAAGCGATCAGCCTGGCCCCGTGGCGGTCGGACAATCGTCCTGAAAAGGGTGCGACCAGTCCGCCCAGGATATAGCCGGGGATCAGGAGCAGGGAAGCGTTCCAAGGGGACATACCCCTAGGCCCCTGCAGGTACATGATCACCAGAAAGATGACGGCGTAGTTGGCCAGGGCCTGAAAGAACGCGGCGAAGGATGACGCCGCGAAAATCCTATCCTGGAACAACGAGGTCCAGGAACGGGGACGAAAAACATTTCTCCCAAATAATGAAACCGATGAACGCCAATATCCCAAACCCCGAGCTCGATTGCATATTCCGAGTCCAACCGGAGCCGGTGATGCTCGTGATTGCGTAGAGGATGAGGAACAGGCTCAGACCCGAACAGGGCGATACCGCCATAATCCAGTTTCTCCTTTTTTCGCGGGCGAGCGCTCCTTGAGCAGATAGTAACCTGCCACGGTGGCCGCGATACCGATGGGTAGGTTGATGAAGAAGATGTACCGCCAGTTGAGGAAGGTGACAAACGCCCCACCTACCAATATGCCCAGGATCGCGCCAATCGAAAAGCCCATGCCGGTGATTCCGAACGCTTTGCCTCGCTCCTTTATGGGGAAGGTATCGGCGATTATTGCCCCGCTGTTCGAGGAGATAAGCGCACCTCCGACCCCTTGGAGAACGCGGAAAGCGATGAGCTGACCACCCCCGGTGGAAATGCCGCACAGCAGGGAGCCAAATGTGAAAACGGCGAAGCCTAGGTTATACATCCGGACCCGGCCGAACATGTCTCCCAGTTTGCCGACCTGAGTGCCAAGGATGGCCATAACCAAGAGATAGGCGAGAAGGACCCATATCATGGTCAGGATGTCGGAGTTCAGGTCCTCTATCATCACCGGGAGGCCGAGAACGACCGCGGTGGTATCGATCGCGCTCATCATCACTCCCAGCATCACGATGCCGATAGCGATCCGCCGGTATTGGGTCTCGATCGGGTCTGCAGGGTCCTGGGGCATTCGTCCCCAAGAACAATAAAGAGCAGATAAACATTTCAGAAGATCAATAGCAAGAGTACCGCCACTCAGATTTTCTGGACCTCGTCCGAATTTCCATTTGCATAGTGGATAATGAGCCGAAATGATGTAAAATGGTTGAGCGTCCAGGGCCTTCGAAGTGCCCTAACAATTCTATGCACCGCTCCCTTTGTTAACCCCACGGCCCCACATATCGGTCGTTAGAAAACATTCCACATGGGCGTGAGGCTCGCAAAGAGGTAATTGAAGTCTATTTAATGGAGGGAAAACAAATCATGTCACTAATGGCTATAGAAGGTGCCGGTAAAGAGATGCGTGCCGTGGTGATCGATCGCTTTGGAGGTCCTGAGGTCCTTTCGGTCAGAGATGTCCCGGTGCCAGAAATTGGACCGGATCAGGTCCTGATCCGGGTGGATTCCGCAGGTGTGGGCAAGTGGGACATCGCTGAACGTGAGGGGACGCTCGCTAAGGCGTCCGGGATCATGCCAAAATTCCCTTGGGTGCTTGGCACAGAGGGCGCAGGCAAGGTGGTGGCGGTCGGAGAGAAGGTAGACAGATTTCGGATTGGCGATCTGGTATACGCCCACGTATGGGCAACAAATCCAAAGGCAGGATTTTATGCTGAATATACACCGATGGAATCGAATGATGCATTCACTTATTCCCTCCACATTGACGACCGAAAAAGCTGGGGCCTTGCTCATCGATGGTGCAACGGCTTTGAGGGGCCTGGACAACACCCTGGGTCTGAGGCAGGATGAGAAACTGATGCTTTTTGGTGCCAGTGGCGGGATCGGACATTTCGCGATCCAGCTAGCAAAGCGATTCGGCGCTCAAGTGTTTGCGATAGCCTCAGGGGAAGATGGCGTGGCCCTTGCTCGAAGGTTGGGAGCCGATGCCGTCGTGGAAGGACACGCCGGAGATATTGCAGCTTCCGCCCGCAAGTTCGCTCCGAACGGTTTCGATGCGGCCCTGCTTACGGCTGGTGGGGATGCGACTGACCGCGCACTCGTCGTTATGCGTGCTGGAGGACGAGTAGCGTACCCTTGGAATAAAGATCAGCGACCAGCCCCCAAAGTGCAATCCAATGTTAGCTTGCTGCCCTACGATGCGAACATAGATCAAGCTTTGATCGGCAAGCTTAACAAACTGATCGAAGCAGGGCCATTCGAGGTGCATCTGGGTAACACCTACTCACTTGACCAAGTAGGTGATGCTCAGCTAGCAATCGGTTCACACCACCTGGGCAGGTTAGCTGTGATACCTTCAAGGAGGTCAAGCGACAAAAAATAAGTTTGGAAGACTAAGATATATCTGTGGGCCACTTATACTTCTCACTATTTTTCCCCTATCAATTTACTGATTCGCCATTAGCGTTGTAAATTGAAGGATCCAATATGTCAAACGATAGAACCAATTAGTTTTGGCCTTGGTGCAAAACTCGGTTTCCAAGCGAAATGCGGGTTAGCCAGAGAACACAATTATAATGAATCCTGAGATTGACACTTGACCTGGCCAATTTGTTATGTTTTTCGTCGAACATCGATGACTGGGTTACCCTAAGATCTGACCGATTCGAAAAGATATGAGGTGCCCTCAGCCCTGCTGTAATTGTGCAAAGACAGTCCAGACTGAGGACAGCTCAGCTTACGCCTAACGGAAATAAATCTTTTCCATCGGACCGAGCCTGATGGTCGACGATCTCTACTCAAAGACTTGGACTTGAGCGGGGTCATCGGACCGCTCAAGACCAAGGGCATCCCGCTGGATGCCCTCGCACGTGGTTTGCTGGCATACAAACTGGGTGATAACTTCAGCGTGCTGCGGGCCAGCGAGTGGCTGAACCAGCCGGAGATGCTGGAGCAGTAGGGGGTGGAGGTCTTTCGACGAGAAGACACTTATATCGTGCCGTCGAAACTGCTGGGTCACAATCGGGAGAGGATCATCCAGAAGCTCCAGGACCACGTCCTGGAGCTGTTGGTACATCCTCCGACCGATATTCTGCTGGACTGGACCTCGATCGTGATCTATGGCGACATGTCCGACCTGGCCAGATTATGGGGTACTCTCGCGACCATCAGCCGGGCCAGCGCCAGCTGACGCTCGGGGCGGCCATGCTGGCGCCGCCCTATGACGTTCCAATTGGTTTGACCGTCGAAGCCGAGAACGTCAACGACCAGGTCCACATGAGATCGACCTATGGCCAGGTCCTGGCGTTGTTCTTGATCCGAGCTCCCTGGTCGTGTTCGACCGGGGAGCGAACGACAAGGATAATTTGGAGCGGATCGAGCTGGACGGGAACTACTATCTCACCGTCAAGAAGCTGAACAAATGCGATGACCAGAGTACTTCGAAAACTTCTCCAAGATCTAGCTGGGAATGCATAGATGCCGATGCCGGCATCTATGCCTGTGAAGAAGATGTTCCCGAGCCGGGTCAACTATCATCATCTTCTCCGAGAAGTTGAAGCGGGACCCCATGAGGTCCTGCCTCCGGCAGGCGGAACGTCTGCTGGCCGAGGCTCAAGGCGATCCAGGACAGTCTGGACCGGGGCAGGCGGCTGCCGAAGCGGTTCTGCATCAATAATCCGTTGGTCGACGTCAATTACGACTATCAGACCAGGCTGACCGACCTGCCGGAGGCGGAGGCGCTCCGCCTCCTCCTCCGCGAGGTCGTCACCGGCAGGGAGGGATGTTTCTGCCTGACCTCGAACCGGGACATGCCAGCTTCCGAAGCGTTGAGGATCTACCGGGCCAAGGATGCGATCGAGAAATTGTTCCATTCGTTGAAGAGCGAGATCGAAATAAAACCAGTAAGGGTCTGGTCAGAGGACGCCGTGCACGGCGTCCTTTTGATCGGA
>CAWDCQ010000039.1:0-7681 GCA_963800775.1 uncultured Methanomassiliicoccales archaeon
AGCAGATCAAGACCTCGGAGATGATGGACAACGAACGGCGTCTGTTCTACGTGGCGATCACCAGGGCCAGGGAAGGGGTCATCATCTCCGCCCGGCCGATGCAGGCCAAGGCCAGAGGTCAAGAAGGCGCAAGTCCATCCCGTTTCCTGCGCGAAATGCAGATCGAGCCGACCAGGAAACTGATGGACGCCCTGACGAACTTCGCCCAGTCGCAGAACGATGAGACGGAGAAGAAGTTGAAGGAGAGCGTGCGCGAGAACGGGGAAGCGAAATTGGCGGTCAAGAACCTGCACACCCACTACCTGAAGGACATGAACTGCTCGGCGCTGGCCGACGAGATCGCCAAGATCGCGGAATCACAACTGGAAGATGCCCGCAAGAAGGAGAAGAGCAGGTCTGAACCGCGAAAGAGACCGCCGCACAGACATCCAAATGGTGGGACAAACAATGAGCGAAACCGATGACGGCCTGCATCCTCCACAAACACCGAGGCTTATCGTCACCGACATCGGCGAGTACATCGACAAGGGCAGCTGCGAACGCAACCTCAAGCTGAGGCTGGACAAGGGCAAGGAAGCACGACGTTTTCCGTTCTACGGCGCGGTGCGCAAGCCCATGGACCCGATACTGGCGATGAACGGGCGGGCGTTAGAGGACCGGTGGGCGAAGGATTTCTCGGCGACCATGATGCTTCTGGACCCGGCCGAGAGCAAGGGTGACAAGGGAAACATGACCTGGGGCGAGTTCGTCGCCGCCGTCAAGGAGATAACGCCGGAACACCGGCCTTCGCCCGCGAGGTGGAGATCTCCCGGCAGATCGGGGCGTTCGCCGTCTCCGGCCGTATGGACTTCGCGCCGTTGCGTTGGGATAACGGAACTCCGGTCCTGAGGATAGTCGAGTGCAAGGCCAGCCGCAAGGACAAGACCTACCACCGGATGCAGATCGCCGCCTACCGGCTGATGGTGAACGAATCACTTAACGAGGGCGCTCTCAGTTCGGCGGACGGCCGGTTCGATGACCTTCGGCTGGAATCGGTGGTCGCCCGCATAGACGAGACATCGAACCAGAACCAGGATGCGCTGAAACTTCCGTCGCTGGACCTCGAGGAGGAGATGGACGACCTGAGGCACCTGCTCTCTTCCGATGGGCCTTTCGTCAGGATCGACGGAACGCCCCTGGAGGAACTGAACTACCGACTGGAGCCGAAGTGCGACACCTGCCTCTATTGCCCGGTCTGCCTGCCGGAGAGCGCCCGACTGCGGCGATTGGAGCTCATCGGCATCGACCCTTCGGCGGTCAACATCCTGGTCCAAGGCGGATCGCGGACATCGATGCGCTGGCGGAACTGGACCTGGACTCGGAAACAGCCCGGAAACTACGCCGTTCACCCGGCTTCAACATCGACCTGGGCGACCTCGACCGTTCGGGCAAGGGCCCGCCGTTCCACGCTGAAGGACCACAGCAGCAGCGACTGGAGCGTCATGTCCCGGCCGAACCCGGGCATGGGGCAGCTGCCGGTGTACCAGAACGGCACCGACCCGCGTCTGGTCCGCATCTACCTGGACGTCGAGTACGATTATATCGAGAACCGGCTGGTCGGACTGGCGGCGCACATCACCGACAGCGACATGCCGCTGGTGACCAGGACGGACCGTATCGACGAGAAGAACCGCCAGGACCCGGCCGTCGTGGAAGGGGACCGAAGACCGGCGAATACTGGCCCGTGTCCGGCAAAGAGGTGGTCGTCTGCATCGGCCGGCCGTGGACCGACCTGATCCAGGACGATGAAAGAGAGAGGTCGATGCTGCAGGCCTTCTTCGAGCAGCTGGCGGACGGCATCGTCGAGGTCGCCAAGAACGATCAGAAACGTCCGGTCCACTTCTACGTCTGGTCCAAGAACGACATGACCCACCTCATTGACTCCTGCACCCGGGCTGGGGAATCAATGCTGCACAGCCTGACCGAGCTGCTGGGGTGCCGGGAACGGTGCCATGGACCGATGGAGCAGCTGATATTCACCCCCATCCGGGACGAGATCGACCAGAAGGTCGTCATCGGTTACACGGGCCACAGTCTGGCCATCGCCACCTCGCTGGGCTGGTTCGGGTTTCCGCGTTTTCACTGGACCCGGATGATAGGGAACGAACCGGTCGACCTCTCGCGGACGTTCCGCCGGGACATATTCGATTTCCGCACATCGCTGAACCTGAACTCCAAGAACGACTGGTGCGAACGGAACGATCCCGACGGGCACCCGGAGTTCTTCGAGATCAGGACCAAGTTCGACTCCGGCGTGAACGCACCTTACTGGTACGCGATGTGGGGCATTCTTCCGGACGTCGAGAACAACCGGGACCGGACGCTGATGGACGATTACCGCCGGGGAGGTACCACGGCCCTGATGCCGTCCTTCCTCAAGGCCAAGTGCCAGGCGCTCCGGTGGCTGGAGGAGCGTCTCACAAAGAACAACGGCATCGTGAAACCGCCGGTCCAGATGAGCGAGCTCAAGCAGATGGACCAGCAGTTCCGCGGGCGTTACGACCTGGTAAGCGCCTGCCTGGACTTCATGCGCCTGGACCACCACGTCAGGAAGGTGGACTTTGTGACCTCGTGCATGCGTTCGCCGTCGGTCCGGGTGGCGGAGGGAACGGCAATCCCGCTGAAGGACATCTCCGACATAGAGTTCGAGGATGGCGGTCACGTTGTCGACGGTAAGCTGGACCTGGAGCGGTTCGCGCTGGACCCGGAGGTCTTCTTCTCGGTCTGCATGATCGGCGAGGAGTCGTTCGTCCGCGTTTCGCCGTACTCCGGCTCGCCGGACAAAGGGCAATCGGTCCAGGACGTGCTGAGGCGGGGCATCACTGGCAGGGTCGAGACCCTGGACCGGGAGAACGGACGTTTCGCCGCCACGCCATCCCGGCCCGGAGGAACGACCAGGACTCGAAAGGTTACGTGCTCCCGTCACTGCCGTTCGACGAGAAGGTCCCGTTCGCGCTTGTCGAAGAAGGCATCTCCGCCTACGTCCAGAACCGGGTGGACGACTGGCTGTCGAACAACCGGACCGCGCCGGCCGTCAGATGGTTCAACCGGAATCGCCGGCGATACCGCTCAGGAAAACGTTGTCCAAAGAGACGATGGAGGAATGCCGCAACGTCCTGCGGTGGATGAAGGTCCTGGAACGCTCGCTGGACGAGGTGCAGGTCAGGGCCTGCATCGACGGGCTGGAGAGCACCGTCCAGCTGTTGCTCGGTCCGCCCGGGACCGGCAAGACCAACACCACCGCGGCCGCGATACTGCTGCGGCTTCCAGTTTACGCAAAAGAAACTGTTCCTGGTGTCCGCCAACACCCACACCGCCGTGGACGAGCTGACGGAGCGGCTGAGGCTCACGCTCCCCTATTTCAGGAAGGCCTCGGCCGAGACCGGGTTCCGGGACAACACCGTCATCGTGCTCCGTATCAGGGACCCGCCGTCAGGCCAGGAGGAGATCGCCGTCGGGAACGACCAGCTGATCAGGACGGCACTGGCCGACCATGACGTCGTCGTCTGCGGCTCGGTGAACGAGATGCTCAAGCTGGGCAAGAACCTGACCGCTGGGCTGGCTCCAGAATGGAAGGAAGGCGTCCGGCCTGATCGTCGACGAGGCCAGCATGATGCTGTTCCCGGACTTCCTAGCATTGGCCACGATGGCTCGCCGGACGGGGAGATCATGCTGGCCGGGGACCACATGCAGCTATCCCCGATAACGTCCCATGACTGGGAGAACGAGACCCGGGAGCAGATGGTCAGGCTGACGCCGCACGAGAGCGCTTACGTGACGGTCAAGAGGCTGTGCGCCAAATGCGGCCGGAACGCGCTCAGGCAGTCGGACTCACGCAGACATCCCGGCTCAGCAGGAGCTGATCCATCTCATTTCCGACGTATACAGGGACGAGGGCGTCACGCTCACGTCGATGAAGGCATCCCCGGCGAAAACGGGCGCGATCCGTTCCTTTCTCGGACATCTGGAAGCACGACGGGGTCTATCTAGTGGTCCACGACGAATCGGGGTCAAGGAAACTCAACGAGTTCGAAGCGAAGCTCGTCCGGGACATCATCGCCTCGCGACCTGGAAGCGTCAAGGACATCGCGCCGGCATCGATATCGATCATCACGCCGCACCGTGCTCAAAGAGGGGCGTTGAAGACCCTGCTGATGGACGAGTACGGCGAAAGATCAAGATGATCGATACGGTCGAGCGGCTGCAGGGCGGCGAGTGCGACACCATCATCGTCTCCGGACGCAGCGACATGAACGCCATCGGGGAGAGCGCCGAGTTCATCCTGAACCTGAACCGGACCAACGTCATCTTCTCCCGGGCGAAGGAACGCCTCATCGTGGTATGCCTCGAGGAACCTGCTGGACAGCGTGCCGGCGGACATAGAGATTACCAGTCATCGTGGCTGTGGAAAAGACTGCGCTCTATGTGCGACACCGAGGTTCTGCAACTCGAGAGTAACGGGCACAGCGTGTCGGTAAGGGTGCCGGGAATGTTCTGGAACATATGAACGTTCGACACATTGAGACGCTCCTGGGGAATACCACAGCCGTCTACGGCCGCCGGTCGGCTGCCTGCCATCACAACATAGGATTATAACGCCGATGAAGCTACTGGTCAACCCCGTAAGGGATTGAGTGCTGGACGCATGGCCTCCAAGGTAGATTCAGGATCGAAGGGTCTGAGCTATGGCACGGTCGTACTGATCACGGTCACCGCAGCCGTGCTTCTGATAAACTACGTCGAGACCATGGTGATCCCGGGAATCCCTATCATCCAAAAGGATTTCTCCACCACAGATACCGTCGCCTCGTGGATAACCTCGGCTTTTCTGATCGTTGGTGCTGCGGTTTCCCCGCTGTTCGGAAAGCTCGGCGATGTGTACGGCAAAAAGAGGATGTTCCTGGCGGTGCTGGGATTCTTATCATCGGGATCGGGGTCGCCGGACTCTCTGATTCGATATTCGTTTTGCTTTTTGCAAGGGCGATCCAAGGAGTAGGTTTCGCGGTGTTCCCGCTTGGCATCGCCTTGGTCACGGACGTCTTCCCAAGAGAAAGAGTGGCGTCTGCCCAGGGGATAATCAGCGGCACCATCGCCATAGGGATGACCTTGGGCCTGGTGCTCGGTGCCTACGTGGTCCAGGACGTGGGGTGGCATTATGCTTTCTACACCACCTTTGTGCTGAGCGTGGCCCTTTTCATTCTGGTGGCGAAGGTCCTCAAAAAAGACACCCCGGGCCCAAAGACGAAGATCGACTATGCCGGCACGCTGATGCTGATGGCAGGGATAACACTGGTGCTCATCTACGTGACCGAAGGCCCTTCGCTCGGATGGCTGTCCGTTGAGAACCTGGTGTTCCTTGTCCCAGGTCTCGTTCTTTCCTGTGGTTTCTTCATCTTCGAGAGCAAGGTCACCGGCCCGCTTATCGAGTTGCGCCTCCTTCGCATAAGAAATGTGCTTGTCTCCAACCTGCTGGGGATACTATCCGGCATAGTCATGTTCCTGGCTTTCTTCGCCATAATCTATTATGCCCAGCTTCCGACCCCCTTCGGGCTCGGGATGGATATAATATCAACTGGCCTGGCCCTGGCGCCGGCCACGATAGTCATGATGGTGGTAGGACCGGTGGTGGGCAGGATGTTGCCTAGGATCGGGCCCAGACCCATTATCCTTGCAGGCTCCCCGGTCATGGTCATCGGATTCGTTCTATTTCTGACCATCAGAGCGTCAAGCCTTGATATTACGATGGACGCGGTGATACTGTTCGCTGGCACAATAGCCGTGATAATCCCCATGGTCAACATGATCTCAGTATCATTGCCCCGGGAATGCATGACCACTGGAATGGGTTTCAACACCATGCTGAGAAATCTGGGTGGGGCCATCGGACCGGTGTTGGCCACGACCATCATGACAACGTTCACTGCAGCGTTGCTTATCGATGTGGGAGGGAAAGAAGTGATCGCTGGTCAGCTCCCCTCATCCACCGCGTTCGATCTGATATTCGAGGCCGGTATCGTTCTGAGCGCACTTATTTTTGTCCTGGGATTGACCATTAGGAACTACGTGTTCAACAATAGCTCAAAGTAAAATGATCGTTGATTCGAAATATGCAGTGAGCTGTGAGTAAGACACATTTCCCTTAACCAACGGTCTCCCAACCGGCCAGCGCACATCACTGAGACCTGACTTTCACTTGTACCATCCTCTTCTTACCATGCGCGATTTTATCCGGTTTATCGTTCCTTCGACCTTGAGCCCGTCCAGGAACTTATCGGTGGAATGCCGGCTCAGGTAAAGGGCGGCTACGATCCCGAGCGCCAGCCCGGATACGGCGTTGGTGGCGATGTCGTTGGACGTATCAGACAGGCCATACTGCATGTGCGTCCCCAATGACTGATCGCAGGTGAACTCAATTATCTCCCAGAACGCTTCCAGCGCCACGATCGATACGAAGACGAAAAACGGGAACCACTTCAGCGGGATACTGTTGCAGGGGAAATGCTTCGGGACCAGGAGCAGCACGATCACGGCCAATGAGGCGATCACCATGCCCGAGACGATGTGGGTAAGTTTGTCCCACCAATAGGTCATGGCATACCAGTTCGTCACCAGGCCGATGTTGTGCATGAAGAAGGCAATGCAGATCAGGAGGACGATGGGCCACGGGAGCTCTATGACCTTCGCCCTTGCCAGAACGACCGGCACCCACACAAGCGCCAGGCTGATCAATTCCGTCCAGTAATTGTACCCATTGGATAGGCTGACGAACACCATCGCCACCAATGATAGGGAAAATAACGAAGTAATGACGATCTGAGGTCTCTTCACCGCGCTCATGGGTCGACCGCCTTACTCTTGAAGCCCCTTCTGACCGATCTCTTTTTGAGCAGAACTGAGACGAGGAGCAGCAAAATACCCCCGATGGTGCTCGCGATGATGTAGGCCATCAGGTCGCTGTTGTTCGGCATATGATTTGTTCCCAGCAACAGGTCGTTGTAATACCCTATCGGGCCTTGCAAGGCGGACACGGTTTCAAAGGTGAGGTAGGTAAACCCTGCGATCAGGGAACGGTTCATCCTGACGCTCGTGCGTGTGTTTATGATCATCAGTGTGGCCAGACAAAGGGCGAAGAGTGAGCATATCTCTGCTGCCCAGGTGATCGACACCAAACCACTGGACAGATCGAGGTTCAGAGGCCCATCCACAATCATCAGGATGAAAGGGAAGGCCATCATAGCAGGCAGACCTATCACGGACATCCTGCCCTGTGCGTTGGTCATGGACAGGAAGGAAGCGACCGAGAAGGACCAAACAGCAATGATCAGCCAGAAGATATCATAATTGAGGAGGGACGACAGCGCCCCCGTGACCAGCACCCCCAAGACGATGATCGAGAGAGCCAGCATGACCGGCCTGGAACCAATGGATAACGGCATCAGACCACGATCGAGACATTATTCTTGTTCTCGCCGAGATAAGATGGGGCAACTGGTATTCCCAGGACCTGAAAAACGCATACGACCATGGGGGAAATGACGCAACAAGGCGATGGAACGGAACGGTTCATGCTTAAGGCTCCTTGGTCGACTGCGGTACGGTCTGCGAGCAGTTGTATCGTCAGTCAATCAGACTTCGCAGTTCG
>CAWDCQ010000040.1:0-14740 GCA_963800775.1 uncultured Methanomassiliicoccales archaeon
GAGGACCAAGCTCACGTAGTCGAACTGAAGGTTTTTGACCTGGCCGGTAACCACGCCTCCGATTCCGTTTCCTTCACGACAGATTCAGTAGTCCCATCCCTTTCCATCGACCAGCCCGCCGGCGGCAGCTGGAAGAACACTTCGTCCGTCACGATATCCTGCTCTGCCAGCGACGTTGGCACCGGGATCCTCGGTTACCAGTACAAGCTTGACAGTGACGCATGGTCCGAGCTGACAAGCTCCAACAGCATTGATCTAGCCGCACTTTCACAGGGCTCTCACACCGTTTACGTCCGGGTGTTCGACCTCGCCGGCAACAACGCGACCGGGAGCGTTACCTTCAACGTGGATAATTTCGCGCCCGCCATCACGATCGGCTCGCCAGCACAGAATGGCTGGTCGAACTCGTCCTCGGTCACCATTTCGTGCACTGGAGTCGATAACGGATCTGGATTGCTGGGCTACCAGTTCAAGCTTGAAGATGGCGATTGGTCCGAGCTGACCGCTTCCTCCACAATCAACTATCAATCATTGGCCCAGGGCTCTCACACCGTCCAGGTCAGGGCCTTCGACGTTGCCGGGAACAATGTCAGTACGAGCGTTACGTTCAACGTGCGATACGGTTGCCCCACCATCACGATCGATTCGCCATTAGTGGACAGCTGGCAGAACACATCCTCTGTCACAATCACAAGCACCGGTGACGACGTCCTCGGCATCCTCGGATACCAGTACAAGCTCGACAGCGGCCCGTGGTCCGCGATGACCCCGTCCGCCTCGTTCAACTATCCTTCACTGGCCCAGGGCGCCCACACCGTTTACGTCCGGGTCTTCGACAACGCCAATAACTCCGTCTCTTCGTCCATCTCCTTCAAGGTGGATTCGTTCGCCCCGCTGGTGACCATCTCCTCGCCGGCGGAAGCTTTCCTATCTGATACTGACCAGGTCACGTTCATCTGGTCCGGAGCGACAACGGTTCCGGGTTGAGCGGTTACCGATACCGTCTTGACGGTACGGCATGGTCCTCCACCTCGTCGCTTACCGATCTCACTCTCAGCGGTATCGCCGACGGTTCCCACACCCTTTCCATCCAGGCATTCGACGTGGCGGGCAACGTGAAGAACGTTTCCGTCTCGTTCGTGATCGACACCACTGCGCCGGTGGCGGTCATCACCGTCCCGACAGAGGATGCGAACCTCAACACGTCGGCGGTCACCGTCGACGTCAGCGCGAGCGATGCCTCATCGGCCATCAAGGGCTACCAGTTCCGCGTGGACGGTCAATCCTGGTCTGCACTGAGCTCTTCGAACAGCCATCAGTTCACATCATTGGCTGAGGGCATGCACATCGTAGAGGTGCAAGTGATCGACAGCGCCGACAACGTGCGCCTGGTCAGCCGTAACTTCACCGTCGACACGCAGGCCCCGTCGATATCGATCACCTCGCCGACCGGGACGGTATACTCCAGCGTCACTTCCATGAGGGTCAACTGGACCGGGAGCGACCTGAATTCCGGACTTCAAGGATATCAGTACTGTCTGGACAACGGCGAATGGTCAGCCATAGACAGCGCAACCACCAACATGTTCACCGGCCTTGGCGACGGAGTGCACACGGTCTACGTGCGTGCGGCGGACAACGCCAACAACTTCGCCATGGCCAGCGTCAGCTTCACCGTCGACACGACGGCGCCGTATCTTGCCATCACTTCACCGAACCAGTCGACGGCCACACAAAGCCAGAGCATGACCGTGTCCTGGGATGGCGGCGACAACACGTCCGGGCTGCAGGGATTCCGCTTCCGCATCGACGGCGGCGGCTGGTCCTCCCTGTCCATGACCAAGACCTACAACTTCGTCGGCCTGGCTGACGGCAGCCACAGGGTGGACGTCCTGGCCATCGACCGGTCCAACAACGCAGTCACCGTCAGCGTCGACTTCACCGTCGACAGCACTCCGCCCTCCCTTTCGATCACCTCACCAGCGGGCGGTTACTACTCTCCTTCATCGTCCGTCAGCGTCACCTGGTCCGGCAGCGACCTGAACTCCGGACTGCTCGGATTCCAGTACAAGATCGATTCCAGCGACTGGTCCACGACCTCCCTGCTCAACACCTGGACGTTCGACGAGCTTTCGGACGGATCGCACACCGTGAGCGTGAGAGCGTACGACAACATCGGCAACACCGTCACCAGGACGGTCACGTTCAGCGTGGATACTTCCATTCCGACCGTTCAGATCACCTCCCCTGAGCCGGACCTTATCACTAACGAAACAGCCCTGTCAGCTGTCTGGACCGGATCGGACGCCACCGGCGGCATCGCCGGTTACTATTACCAGCTGGACGGCGGGTCCTGGTCGTCACTGACGAGCGCCACCAGCCACACGTTCCTCGGGCTGAGGGACGGCGACCACGCATTGGTTGTCAAGGTCATCGACCACGCCGGCAACTACGCCGTCGACTTCCTCAACTTCACCGTGATCGACACGGTGCCGCCGGTCCTGACCATCCTAGGACCGTCGCAGAACGCGTTCCTAGGCGTTTCCTCGGTGCACGTGACCTGGAATGCCACCGACGCTACTTCGGGCGTGCAGGGCTTCGAATACCGCATTGACGGCGGCGCATGGTCCGCGATTACGACCGTGAACGAGCTCACCTTCACCCCGTCCGGCGACGGGACGCACACCGTCGACATCATCGCCACCGACAATGCCGGCAACTCCATCATGAAGAGCGTGATCGTTCGTGGTCGACACCACCGCCCCGCAGATCGTGATCACGTCCCCGGCCAGCGGTTTCGCTTCGGACAGTTCCACCGTCAAGGTCATCTGGCTGGCGTATGACGCCACCGCCGGACTGAGCGGGTACCAGTACCGTATCGACAACGGGTCCTGGTCAGCGCTGACGCCAGTCGGTCAGCCAAGACTTCTCCGGTCTGGCCAAGGGCAGTCACACCGCGCAGGCGAAGTGCTTCGATAAAGCGGGCAACAATGCCACCGTCTCGGTCACCTTCATCGTCGATACCATTATACCCTCGCTGAGCATCGTGTCGCCGTCGGAAGGGGCCTTTGTCACCTCATCAGTGACTGTCCGGGTGTCCTCTTCCGACCCTACTTCTGGTATCTCTGGATTGCAGTACCGCATCGACGGCCAGGCCTGGAGCCCCATGTCCTCCGAGCTGGAATACTACGTTCGTGGGCATCGCCGACGGCCTGCACACCTATGACGTGCGTGCGTTCGACGGAGCAGGCAACTGGGCCCGGGTCACTTCGTCCTTCACCGTGGACACGGTCCCCCCGGTCGTCCACATCACCTCGCCTGCTGACGGTTCGCTGTTCGCCTCCAAGTCGGTCTCGGTCTCGTGGATCGGCAGCGACTCGGTGTCGGGCATCGCAGGTTACCAGTACCGGATCGATTCAGGGAGTTGGTCCGTCGTCTCCGGCAGCGTTAGCCACTCCTTCGTTGACCTGGGCGACGGCAACCACAGGTCGAGGTTCGGGCCATCGACCGGGCGGGCAACAACGCCAGCGGTTCTGTCTCGTTCATGGTCGACACCACTTCCCGGCCCTCGTCATCCTGGACCCGGCGGAAGGGTTCTACACCAACAGCACCTCGATCTCATGCGACTGGACCGCATCCGACCAGATGAGCGGCATCCTCGACTACGAGTACCGGCTGGACGGCAGCGGATGGTTCGGAACGTCAGCGTCCGGCGTAGTCCTGACCTCGGTGTCGGACGGGCACCACGTCCTCTGGTCCAAGCGTACGACCGGGCCGGGAACATGGCCCAGTCCATGGTCAACTTCACCACCGACACCAACCCCCCGTCGATCAACATCGATCAGATCATCGTCACCGGATCGGTCGGTAACCGCACCACCGTCGTCGGCTGGGCCGGCAGCGACCTGAACTCCGGCGTGGCCGGTTACCAGTGCCGCATGGACAGCGGGAACTGGAGCGCCCTGTCCATGAACCTGACGGAAACGTTCTTCCGGGCTGTCCGAAGGCTGCCATGTCGTCTACCTCCGGGCGTACGATCACGCCGGCAACATGGGCACGGATGCCTCCGGGTTCACCATCAGCGGGACCGGCGCGACGTCCGCCATCACCTCCCCCGGCTGATACCACGCATTCACGACCCAAAGCGTCACCGTCACCTGGGGCCTGTTCAAACCGTTCGACCTGGACCGTACGAGACGAAGCTGGACAACGGCCCCTGGACCAGCGCCGCGCAGAACACCAGCCAGCAGTTCTCTGGGCTGTCCGAGGGATGGCACACGGTCTACGTGCGGGCGGTGGACGTCAATGACTCCGTACTGACAGACTCGGTCCCGTTCGTCGTGGACACCGTCGATCCGGTCCTGTCGATCATCTCGCCGGCTAACGGTTCTGCCACCGACCAGATGCTGGTCACCGTCAACTGCGCCGCCAGCGACGCCTCTTCCGGCCTGAACAGCCTGCAGTATCAGCTGGACGGCGGATCATGGTCGGCACCGACTCTTTCCTTATCAGCCTCGTTCTACCTGGACGAAGGCCAGCACCACGTCGTGGTCGCTGCCGGGACAACGCCGGTCACGTGGTCTACGAGTCCGTGAACTTTACCGTGGACTTAACGCCCCGGTCATAGCCAGCGTCTATCCGGCATCCGGCAGCTACTGCAACTCGTCGTCGATCTCGGTTTCCGCAGCTGCCACCGACGGCGACGGCATAAGCGATACCGGTTCAAGCTGGACGACGACCGCCTGGAGCGACTTCTCGGCCTCCGGAGTGCATCAGTTCAGCAACCTGTCCACCGGGCAGCACACCCTCTCCGTGACCGTGTACGACCTGGCCGGCAACGGCGCCACTTCGACGGTCACTTTCTACGTCGACAATGTGCAACCGACTCTGTCTATCACTTCCCCGGCGGACAACTTCTATTCTGACCGGTCGTCGGTCAAGGTGGTCTGGATCGGCGATGACGCCAACTCCGGCCTGAAGGGACTTCAGCTACCGCCTGGACGGCGGTGCCTGGTCCCGCTGTCAGGTGATATCTCTCACAGCTTCGACTCGCTGGCCGAAGGGCCGCACGTCATCGACGTCATGGCCATGGATAACGCCAACAACTCCATCGTGAGGACGGTCCACGTTATGGTGGACACGATCGCGCCAACCCTGGTCATCGACGGCCCGGCGAAGGATGTTACCACCAGTTCATCCGTTACGGTCTCGTGGACCGGGAATGACGAGATGTCCGGCGTGTCCGGTTACGTCTACCGTCTGGACGGAAGGGACTGGACCGAGATGAGCGGCAATGTCTCCACATCTTCGGCCCGCTGAGCGAAGGAATGCATCTGGTCGAGGTGCGCGTCTACGACATGTCCGGCAACTTCGCCAAGGCCAGCGTCAACTTCACCGTGGACACGGTGGACCCGCTGGTGACGATCACCTCGCCGAGCGGAACGCTGTACTCCAACTCCTCGTCGGTCCAGTTCAACTGGACCGGGAGCGATCCGACATCCGGCATCAAAGGGTTCAGCTATCTCCTCGACGAGGGCGAATGGTCCCAGCTGAGCGAGCCGAGTCGTTCGTGTTCGTCGGACTGTCCGAGGGATCCATACCGTTTACGTAAGGGCGTACGATAACGCCGATAACTACCAGACCGTTTCGTTCACGTTCATCGTTGATACGGTCAAACCGGTAATATCGTTCACCGCCCGCTTCCGGGACAGCAGACCGGCGCGACATCAATGACAGTTACCTGGTCAGGCGTGGACACGACATCCGGGATACAGGGATACCGCTACTCCCTGGACGGCAGCGCCTGGTCCGGGATCACCTCGTCAACCACGTACACCTTCAACAACCTGGCAGATGGTTCCCACACCGTCAGCGTGATCGCCATCGACCGGGCCGGGAACAACGACAGCGCCACCGTGCGGCTTCGTGGTCGACACCATGGCACCTTCCTCTCATATCCTCGCCGTCCAACGGAGACGCCACTTCGGCCACCTCCATGGACGTGGTGTGGCAGGCCTCCGATGCGACGACCGGCGTGGCCGGCTACCATTCAAGATGGACGGCGGCGCCTGTCCGCGATCAACGAGTCCCTCAACTTCCTGTTTTCAGGACTGGAAGACGGTTCGCACACGTCAGCGTACGGGCCATCGACGGCGTCGGCAACGTCGCACCTCCTCGGTCACGTTCATCATCGACACCCAGGACAACGACCCTCCCGTTATCGCGATCGCCTCCCCATCGGATGGCAGCATCACCGCCCAGTCCAACGTCGTCGTCACCTGGTCCGGCAGCGACGTCCCGTCCGGCGTCAAGGGCTACGAATACCGTATCGACGGGGGAAGCTGGTCCTCCTTGACCGGAATGACCATACATGGGTTCTCCGGCCTTGCGGACGGTGCGCACACCGTCGATGTGATGGTCTATGACCTGGCGGACAACACCGCCATGGATTCGGTCCACTTCACCGTCGACACCACACCCCCGGTGCTCTCCATCTCCTCGCCGACGGCGGGGGCGTTCCTGAACACCGCGTCACCGCACGTCTACTGGTCTGCGACCAATGCCACCACCGGGATCAACGGCTACCAGTACCGCATCGACGGAAATGCCTGGTCCGCCATCGTCAGTGATACCGACCACATCTTCTCCGCTCTGTCCCAGGGCTCGCACACCGTGGACGTAAGGGCGGTAGACAATGCCGGCAACTCCGTAACCGCGTCGGTCACGTTCGTCGTCGACACCGTCAACCCGGCCATCTCGATCACATCGCCGCCGAACGCGTTCGTCTCCGGCAACACGCTGGTCACGGTCATCTGGACCGGCAGTGACGCCACCTCCGGCCTGGCCGGTTACAAGTACCGGCTGGACGGCGGGGCATGGTCGCCGCTGGTCTCGAAGGTCAGCAACGGTTTCTCCGGCTCTGTCCCAGGGACCGCATTACGTCGACGTCATGGCGATGGACCGGTCCAATAACTCCGCTGTCGTCACGGTCAACTTCACCGTCGATACGGTCCCACCGGTCCTGACCATCGTCTCGCCGGTGAACAACTTCAATTCCAACTCGTCTTCGGTCACCGTCAACTGGACCGCGAACGACGCCACGTCCGGCGTGGCCGGCTACCAGTACCGCATCGACGGCCAGTCATGGTCGTCGGTGGTCAGCGCCCTGAGCAACCCGTTCAGCGGTCTGAGCAATGGGCTGCACAAGGTGGACATCAAGGCCATCGACAACGCCGGCAACTCCGTCCAGGGCAGCATAAGCTTCACCGTGGACACGACGTTCCCGACTGTGTCGATCAGTTCGCCCGCCAACGCCTACAACTCCAAGTCCAGCTCTATGACCGTCGTCTGGAGCGGGGCGGACGTCGGCACCGGCGTGCAGGGCTATGAGTACCGCATCGATGGCGGCGACTGGTCCGCGATGACCTCTTCGCTCAGCCACAGCTTCGACTCGCTGGAGGACGGTTCCCACACCGTCAGCGTGCGGTCTACGACAACGCCAACAACGTCGCTTCCACGTCCGTCACCTTCAAGGTCGACACCGTGGTCCCGGCCATCTCGATCGATTCCCCATCCGGCGGGGACATATTCAACGTGACGACAGTGAACGTGATATGGGAGGGCAGTGACGCCACCTCCGGCATCGCCGGCTACCAGTACAAGCTGGACTCCAGTTCCTGGTCGACATCCGCCCTGGCCCTCAGCCATTCGTTCACCCTGCTTTCGGACGGATCGCACACCGTCTACGTGAAGGCCATCGACAACGCTGGCAATACCAACACCGCCTCGGTGACGTTCGTCGTCGACACGGTCGTTCCAAGCCTCACCATAACCGCCCCGTCCCCGTCCTACCTGACCAACCAGACTTCCGTGTCCGTTTCGTGGACCGGCAGCGACGCCACCTCGGACGTGCAGGGATACAGGTACCGCATCGACAGCGGTGCGTGGTCTCCGTTGTCTAGTTCGCTGACCAATGAGTTCACTGGATTGAGCGACGGAAGCCACACAGTCTCGGTGCAGGTCTTCGACAATGCCAACCTGGTAACCATCGGATCAATAACGTTCACCGTCGATACGGTCCCGCCGGTGCTGTCGATCAGCTCCCCTTATGAGGGCCAGCTGGTCAATGATCCGACGGTTTCATGGTCGGCCACCGACGCCGTCTCGGGCGTCGCCGGCTACCAGTACCAGATCGACGGGGGTGCCTGGTCGACCAAGTCGATGGGCACCGAGCACACTTTCACCGGTCTGACCGACGGCGTGCATAACGTCGTTGTAAGGTCCTTCGACCTTACCGGTTCGTACTCGAGCGCATGGGTCAACTTCACGCTGGACGCCACAGCGCCGTTGGTCGACATCATCTCCCCGGCCGGCGGATACATGTCCACCTCATCCACCGTATCGGTGGATTGGACCGGCAGCGACGCGCTTGCTGGCGTCGCCGACTACCAGTACCGCATCGACGGTCAGGAATGGTCGGAGATGTCCAGCGACACCACCCACTCTTTCGCCGGCCTCGGGAAAGGTTCCCACACCGTCGACGTAATGGCGTGGGACCTGGCGGGCAACTCCGCTGTGGACACGGTCACGTTCATGGTCGACACGGTCGCCCCCAGCCTGACCATCTCTTCCCCGGCGAACAACTTCGTCTCCGGGTCCGCCACCGTTACGGTCGTCTGGACCGGAAGCGACGCCACGTCCGGGATGCAGGGTTACCAGTACAGCATCGACGGTGCCGATTGGTCATCGATAGCCATGACCACGAGCCACGGGTTCTCCGGCCTTTCTCAGGGGAACCACACCGTGACCGTCGAGGCGTTCGACAATGCCGGCAACGTCGTCTCCAAGAGCGTCACGTTCAACGTCGATACCATCCAGCCGACCGTATCCATATCCTCGCCTTCCAACGGATACATCACCGCATCGTCATCCGTCCAGGTGACATGGGCCGGGCCGATGAGAACTCCGGCGTATGGCACTACCGCTACCATGTGGACGGTGCTGCTGGTCCGGATACTCCGGATCGCTGACCGCAACGTTCTCCGGGCTGACCACCGGCCTGCACACCGTGTATGTCGAGGTCCAGGACAACGCCGGCAACACCGGTCCGGCCTCGGTCAGCTTCACCGTGGACCTGGTCGCGCCGAGCCTGATCATCAGTGCCCCGGCGAGCAACGCCTATTCCAATGTCTCCACGGTCAACGTGTTCTGGAACGCCACCGACGCCAACACCGGCGTCCAGGGGTACCAGTACCAGCTCGATTCCGACGGATACTCGTCGATCTCTAAAAGCAACAGCCAGTCGTTCGTCGGATTGTCCGAGGGAACCCACACCGTTTACATCAAGGCCTACGACAACGTGAACAACGTGGTCACGGTCAGCGTGACGTTCATGGTGGACACGGTCAAGCCGATCGTGACCGTGACATCACCGACCGAAGCGCAGCTGACCAATTCCAGCGTCGTCAGCTGGGCCGGTTCCGATGCCACCTCGGGCATACTGAACTACCAATCCTGCGTTGATGGCGGTGCTTGGTCCGCACCTTCCGGTGCACTGACCCGCACGTTCGCGCTCGCCGACGGAACGCACACCGTGCAGGTCCGGGCCTTCGACAAGGCCGGCAACTGCGCCACCGTCTTCCGGAACTTCACGCTGGACGCAACGCTCCCGAGCGTCGTGATATCCGCCCCGGCCAATCTGGCCATATTCAACGGCACATCCGTCACCGTCAACTGGAACGGAACCGACAACCTGGCCGGCATCCAGGGCTACCAGTACAAGCTGGATGCGGCCGCTTATTCCGGAATGATCGGAGCCGACACCTTCACGTTCACCGGGCTGTCGGACGCGCTCCACACCGTCATCATCAAGGCCATCGACAACGCCGGCAACATCAAGACCGCCACCATCCAGTTCCGGGTGGACACGATCGCGCCGTCGTTATCGATATCGTCTCCGGGCAATAACTCCTATTCCACGTCCGCGTCGGTCACGGTCTCGTGGTCCGCCACCGACGGCGGTTCCGGCGTCCAGGGATACCAGTACCGCATCGATGGCGGTGCCTGGTCCGCGCTCAGCCTGCCCACCGTCAGCCACGCGTTCGGCGGTCTGCTCGACGGTGGTCACACCGTCAATGTCCGGGCGTTCGACAACGGCAACAAGCTCTCGATCAAGTCGGTCACGTTCACCGTCGATACTGTCGCTCCAACATTGGTGATCAGCAACCCAGTTAACCTCTACATCACCAACTCCACGTCGGTGACCGTTTTCTATAACGGTACTGACGCCACCTCCGGCATCCAGGGCTATCAGTACTCGCTGGACGGGGCCGGATACTCGGGCACAGCAGCGCCTATCTTCCATCTGTTCAGCGGTCTGTCCAACGCACTACATTACGTCAACATCAAGGCGGTGGACAAAGCCGGCCTGACCACCATCAAGAGGGTCAACTTCACCGTAGACAACGTCGCCCCGGTGCTGACCATCTCGACCCCGGCCAGCGGGGCCTATCTTAACTCGTCCTCGGTCGCTGTCACCTGGTCGGCGACCGACGTAACCACCAGCATCTCCGGTTACCAGTACCGGATGGACGGCGGGGCATGGTCGACCGAGGCCATGGTCCTGACGAACACGTTCACCGGTCTGTCAGAAACGACGCACACAGTCGAAGTCCGAGCCTTCGATCAGGCCAACAACGTCAGGACCGTTTCGGTCACGTTCACCGTCGACATCACTGATCCAATAGTCAACATAACCTCCCCGGCCGACCGTGCACTGGTAGGCAGCGCCGTCGTCACCTGGACCGGGAGCGATGCCACCTCCGGCATCCAGGGCTACCAGTCCCGGATCGACAACGGCACATGGTCGACCGTGGCCATGACCTTCACCCGCACGTTCACGGGGATCCCCGACGGCGGTCATTTCGTGCAGGTCCGGGCCGTCGACCGGTCCGATAACATGTTCACCGTGTCGGTCAACCTCACCCTGGATGCCACGCCCCCTCTGGTCAGCATAACCTCCCCGGCCGGCGGATATATCACCAATTCCACCACCGTGAAAGTCGACTGGACCGGCACCGATTCGCCCGCCGGGATCCGCGGATACCAGTACCGCATCGATGCCGGGGGATGGTCATCCGAGTCGATGACCGTCACCAACACCTTCAGCGGCCTTTCCGACGGTCTGCACACGGTCGACATAACAGCGTACGATAACGCCGGCAACTCCGCCGTCACGTCCATCACATTCCGAGTCGACACCATCGCGCCGGCGGTTCGATCACTTCGCCGTCGACTGGATACTATTCCAGCTCGTCGACCGTGGCGGTCATCTGGACCGCCACCGATGGCGGCTCCGGCGTCAATGGATACCAGTACCGCATCGACGGTTCCGATTGGTCCTCCTTATCCGGCAGCATGACGCATTCATTCACCGGACTGGGCGAGGGCGATCATACGGTGACTGTCCGTTCGATCGACAACGCCACCAATGCAGCGGAAACGTCCGTGACGTTCGACGTGGACACGGTCATGCCGTTGGTCCAGATCGATTCACCGGCGAACCTGTTCATCACCAACATAACCTCCGTTAATGTGGAATGGAGCGGATCCGACGCCACCTCCGGCGTGCTCGGCTACAGCTACCAGCTCGATGGCGGCGCCTGGTCCGGAATATCGATGACACAATCGAACGACTTCGCCGGACTCTCGAACCTTGTGCATACCGTCAATGTCCGGGTCTATGACCGTGCCAACAACATGGCGCAGACCTCGGTCAGCTTCACTATGGACAACACCGTCCCATCAGTATCGATCAGCTCGCCGGTCAACGGATCATACACTGGTCTGACCTCGGCTACCGTCGTTTGGACCGGAAGCGACGCACTGTCCGGCATACAAGGATACCAGTACTCTATCGACGGAGCGGACTGGTCCTCATCGTCGATGATCACCAGCCAGGGATTCTCCGGACTGTCGGAAGGCGACCACACAGTATTGATCAAGGCCACCGACAACGCTCAGAACTATCACGTGGTCAGCGTAACGTTCCACGTGGACCTGACCTCGCCGGCGCTGGCCATCGGTTCCCCGACCGAGGGTGGGGTCTTCAACAGCTCGTCAGTAACCGTCTCGCGGTCCTCGACCGACGCCAGTTCCGGCGTCCAAGGCTACCAGTATCAGGTCGACGGTCTCGGCTGGTCGGTCCTGTCCGATCGGTCGGCCACATCTTCTCCGGTCTGACAACCGGCAGCCACACGGTAGAGGTCAGGGCGATCATAACGTAGGAAACACCGCCACCGAGGAGGTCAACTTCACTGTTGATGTAACGATGCCATCGGTCTCGATAACGGCCCCGGCGACAGGACAGAACTTCAACTTCAATTCCATACCGGCCAGCTGGACCGGGTCCATGTAGGCACCGGCCTCTGGGGCTTCCGTTACCATGTCGACAACGCCTCCTGGTCGCCGATCGCCATGACCTGGGACAATACCTTCGCCCTGACCGAAGGGGTCCACACCCTCTACGTCGAGGCCTGGGACAACGCCAACAACCACGTTTCGTCATCGGTGACGTTCCGGGTCGACCATTGCCCCAGTCGTTTCGATCACCTCTCCGGCCACGGGATACTATTCCAGCTCGTCGACCGTATCGGTCGTCTGGACCGCTACCGATAGCGGTTCCGGATGCAGGGCTACGAGTACCGTATCGATGGCGATGACTGGTCCTCCGTGTCCGGCGGCAAGACGCACTCCTTCTCCGGTCTGGGGGAAGGAACGATACAGTCTACGTGCGTGCCACAGATAACTCCAGCAACACCGAAGAGACCTCGGTCACGTTCAACGTCGACACGATCGAACCATCCGTCCAGATCGATTCACCGGCGAACCTCTTCATCACCAACGTGACGACGGTGACGGTCAACTGGAGCGGGAGCGACGAAACATCCGGCGTAGCTGGCTATCAGTACCAGCTGGATTCCGGATCGTGGTCCTCGCTGTCCATGGACCAGTCATACGTCTTCACCGGACTGTCCAACGCCGTCCACACCGTCAACGTCATGGTCCATGACCGTGCCGGCAACACCCAGGAGACGTCGGTCCAGTTCACGATGGACAACATACTCCCGTCGCTCGTCATCGACGCCCCGGCCAGGGATCGTACACCGGCCTCACTTCGATGACGGTGGTATGGCACGGAAGCGACTCTCTGTCCGGCATACAGGGCTATCAGTACTCGTTGGACGGGGCCGCATGGTCCACGTCCTCGATGGAGGTCAGCCAGGCCTTCGTCGGACTGAGCGAGGGTGACCACACTGTAATGATCAGGGCGACCGATAACGCCCAGAACTATCACGTCGTCAGCGGCTTCAACGTCCATCTGACGGCCCCGGCGCTGGTCATCAGTTCCCCGTCGGAATCATCGGTGTTCAACAGCTCGTCGGTGACGGTGACCTGGTCCTCGACCGACTGGAGCGTCCGGGCGTCCAAGCAGTATAGGTACCGTGTCGATGGCCTTGGCTGGTCTATATTCTCTGGTACGGTCAGTCATGCCTTCTCCGGCCTAATAACCGGCAGCCACAGGGTGGACATCCAGGCATACGACAACGTGAACAACGTCGCCACCCGCTCGGTGAACTTCACCGTGGACGTGACGATGCCCACGCTGACGATAACCGCACCGACGGCCAGTCAGAACTTCAATGTCACATCGATCCTGGCCTCCTGGACCGGGGGGGATGTGGGCACCGGCCTGCAGGGCTTCCGGTATCACGCCGATGCGGGCGCATGGTCCAACATCAGCATGAACCTAAACCACACGTTCGTGCTGACCGAGACCACCCACACCCTCTACGTCGAGGTCTGGGACAACGCCGGTAACCACGTGTCCGCCTCGGTCGCTATCCGGGTGGACCTAACCCCGCCGACGCTGACGATCACCACCCCGGCCAGCAACAACACCTACCAGATCACAAATTCGCAGACCGTGACCTGGAGCCGCAGCGACGCCGGCTCCGGTCTGAAGGGCAGCCAATACCGCATCGACGGTAACGCATGGTCCAGCATCGTCCTCGGCACCGTGACCAACGTTCGGCGGGCTTGCCGACGGGGTCCACGAGGTCGACATACGCTGCTGGGACATGGCGAACAATTTCCAGACCAAATCGATCTGGTTCACCGTCGATACCGTCAACCCGAGCCTGGTGATCAATAACCCAGTAAACCTCTATGTCACGAACTCCACGTCGGTTACGGTATTCTACAACGGCACGGACGCAACCTCTGGCATCCAGGGCTACCAGTATGCCCTTGATGGGGCTGGTTATTCGGGTACTGCCGCACCCATCTTCCATCTGTTCAGCGGCCTTTCCAATGCCTGTGCGGAGGCGCTCTCCAAGCTGCGAATCAATCCGGGCAACGTGGGACGGGGCAGCAAGCGTGATCCGCAGTTCGCCGAGATGATCGAGACCGCCTGTACCTAGACAAGCCCGTCCGGATCGGGGTGAATTGGGGAGCCTCGACCAGGACCTGCTCACGCGGCTGATGGACGAGAATTCGAAGCTCGCGGCGCCGCTTCCCGCGCTCGATGTGATGCGCGAAGCCATCGTGGTGTCCGCGTTGGACAGCGCGAAGCGTGCCCAGAGCCTGGGGCTCAGGGCCGATAGGATCGTGATCAGCGCCAAGGTCAGCGGCGTCCAGGATTTGATAACAAGTACGTAGCTTAAACGAAGTAGAAGAAGAA
>CAWDCQ010000041.1:0-11839 GCA_963800775.1 uncultured Methanomassiliicoccales archaeon
CATCAACATCTTGGTCGCGTTCATCGGCTATCGCCGGGGATGGGACATCGACAACATCTCCGCGCCGATCATCACCGCCGCCGGGGACATCGTCACCCTGCCCATGCTGTTCATTGCCGCGCTGATCGTGACCGGCACCTTCGGCTCGTTCCTCACCGACTATGTCGCAGTGTTCGCCGTTCTGTTCCTGGCGTTCTCGATCTACCTCGCCTATCGGGCGTTCAAGATGAAGAAGGGCGAGACCAGAAGGATGATTATGCAGAGCGCACCGGTGCTTCTGATATGCATCATCCTGGACATCGCGGCCGGTCTCACCATACAGAACCAGATCGAGGGCCTGATCACACTGCCGGCATTGCTGGTCCTGATCCCGCCGTTCCTCGAGGACGCCAACGCGCTGGGCGGTATCCTCACCTCCCGGCTTTCGTCCATGCTGCACATGGGTACCCTGGAGCCGACCCGGGTCCCGAACCGGGTCACCTGGGAGAACTTCGCGATCATCTACATCTTCTCCATCTGGGTCTTTACGCTGGTCGGGGTGACGGCGCACGTCGTAGCAGTGCTTTTGGGGCTCGGCTCCCCGGGCCTGATGCAGATGGTGGCGCTCTCCATGTCTGCCGGATTGATCACCGTCACCATCCTGAACTTCATCTCCTACTACGTGGCCATATACGCCTACCGGCTCGGCCTGGACCCGGACGACCACAGCATACCGCTGACCTCCTCCGCCATCGACGCGGTCGGGGCGATATCCCTGGTGATCATGATCATCCTGCTGAAGTTGGCCTGAGGGTGCAGCGACAGCTTTTAATTCCATTAGGCATACCCGATTCACGGAAGTGACCGATTTGATCGACCGGCAAGAAGTCCTCGGCAAGCTGGAGTCCTATGACCTCAAGAACGCCAAGATCGGCGTCATGGCATCCCATTCGGCACTGGATGTGTGCGACGGCGCGGTCGAGGAAGGCTTCCGCACCCTGGCGGTCTGCGAGGAAGGGCGCGACCAGACCTACATCAAATACTTCAAGGCGTACCGCAACGCCGACGGAACCGTCCGGCGCGGCATGGTCGACGATGCCATCATGGTCAAGAAGTTCAAGGACACGATCTCCAAGAAGGTCATGGACCAGCTGACTGCGAACAGTGCGCTTTTCGTGCCCAACCGCTCGTTCACCTCCTACTGCAGCCTGGACGCGGTGGAGAACGACTTCGCGGTGCCCATGGTCGGCTCCCGGAACCTGCTGCGGAGCGAGGACCGGGGGGGACCACAGGACTACTACTGGCTGCTGAACGAGGCGGGCATGCCTTCACCCGGAAGGTGTCCAGACCGGAGGACATCAGCGCCCTCACGATCATCAAACTGCACCACGCCAAGAAGAAGCTGGAACGAGGGTTCTTCACCGCCTCCTCCTACGAGGAGTACCGTTCCAAGGCCAACAAGCTCATCGCCCAAGGCGTCATCGAGGAAGAGAACCTGGCCGGTGCCCGGATGGAGGAGTACATCATTGGGCCGGTGTTCAACCTGGACTTCTTCTACTCACCGCTGGAGGAGGAAGGCTCCAAGATCGAGCTCATCGGTGTGGACTGGCGCTTCGAGAGCTCGCTGGACGGCCACGTGCGGCTGCCTGCCGAGCAACAGTTGGCGCTGAACGATAAACAGCGCATACCGGAGTACACTGTATGCGGCCACAACTCCGCCACGCTGAGAGAGTCCCTGCTGGAGAACGCGTTCGACCTGGCGGAGAAGTACGTGAAGGCCTGCGAGGAGCACTTCAAGCCAGGCATCATCGGTCCGTTCTGCCTGCAGACCTGTGTCGACAAGGACCTCAAGTTCTACATCTACGACGTGGCCCCCAGGATCGGCGGCGGCACCAACGTGCACATGGCGGTCGGCCACGCCTACGGCAACTCGATGTGGCGCACCAATATGTCCACCGGCAGGAGGCTGGCCATGGAGGTCAGAAGGGCCATCGAGCAGGAACGCGTGGAAGAGATCGTCACCTGATGGCTTCGGTGTGCCGACCGTCTTTCCGGTCCCCAACATCCTATTCTAGCCCGACGGGCCGGCAAACTCTTTATCTATTCCTCAGCCGGTCTTAAGAACATGGCCTGGCGCCTCATTGACCTGGGAACGATGGACCCCGCCCTCACGGCGGCGGCGGACGAGGCCATCCTTACCTGCCGATCGAAAGGAGCGGGAGGAGAACACCCTCACGTTTTATTCGCGCGACCGGCCGACCGTCTCCCTGGGATATTTCGGGAACGCGGAGGAAAGCATCGATCTTGACCTGTGCCGCGAAAAAGATATCGGGATAGTGAGGCGTCCTTCCGGAGGGAGCGCCGTCTTCACCGACCCGGGCCAGATCATCTACTCCGTGACCCTGGAGGCCGGGATGGTGCCTACGAACCCGAAGGACTCGTACCCTTTGATCTGCGGGGGCGTGGTCACTGCCCTGCGGAGCCTAGGGATGGCCGCGGAGCACAAGCCGCTGAACGACGTGGTGGTCCACGGCAGAAAGATATCCGGCAGCGCCCAGACCCGGAAGGCCGGGTTCGTGCTCCAGCATGGGACGGTCATCGTCGACTCGGACCTGGACCTGATGATGCGGGTCGATCCGTCAACGCCCGGGAAAGCCCCGGGACCGGGACGGCATGACCTCTGTCTCGCTCGAACTGGGCAGAAAGGCTGGCTTCGACGAGGTTAAGGGAGCGCTTGCGGCCGGTTTCGGGGCGGCGTTCCAGGCAACCATGCGTCGGGACGAGATGACCGTGGAAGAAAAACTTCTGATGATCAAGCTCTCGGAAGAGAAATACCGAAAAGGGGTTTTCACCTTCCAGCGCTGATCACTCGAACGACTCGAGGTCCAGGAACGCCAGCTTCCGGCCGTCGATGAAGAATCCGACCTTCTTGTGCAGCAGGATCGCGCTCTGACTGTCCTGGAGTATGACGCTCTGGACCGCCTTGGCACCCTTCTTCTTGCCCTCGGCCGCGACCTTCCGCAGGAGCTTGTAGCCGATGCCCTTCCTGCGCTGCAACGGATGGACCATGAGGCTTTCGACCCACAGCACCTTTTCCACATTGAAGACGTGGCTCACCATCTGGGAGAAGATGAAGCCGACGATCTGCTTGTCCTCGATGGCGACGTAGCACAGACCGGATTCCTTGTAGAAATCGAACGACCCTTTGGACGAAGCCCCCAGCTGGTCGATGAGCTCCTGCGAGAGGGTGTCCCAGTTCTTCTTCAGAGCCGATTCCAGGTATTCCCTGACGCAAAACAGCTCCAACGCTCGAACGTGACCCCTGTCCTCTTCCTTTAGTGCCCTGATCTCCACCATTACATCTCCTCCGGCGCTACCAGGCCCAGGTTCGAAAGCGTGTTCTTCAGCACCCACATCGAGCATTCCACGAGGCACAGCCTCGCGTCCTGGAACTCCCGGACTTAAGGACCGGGACGGCCCCATAGAACTGATTGAACGCCGCTGCGACCTCATGCCCGTATGCAGGCAACAGATGGACGCGCCTCTTCTCCCCTGCTTCCCTGACGACCGAGGGATATAACGATAGTACTCGAATAAGCTTTTTCTCATATGGGTCGGTCAGTTTTCCAGCATCCGCAGCCCGGTCGTAGGACTCGGCCTTGCGCAGGATGCTGCATGCCCGGGCATGGGCGTACTGGACGAACGGGGCGCTGTTCCCTTCGAAATTGAGCGCCTCCTCCCATTTGAAGACCAGCTGCTTCTCCGCCTGGACCCGGAGGATGTTGTAACGGATCGCGCCGGAACCGATGTCCCGGGCGATCTGCCTCATCTTTTCCTCGGAAAGGTCCCGGCGCCTCACCTTCACTTCCTCGTAGGCCCGTTCCACCGCCTCGTCGATCAGGTCGTCCAGATAGACCACGACGCCCTTCCGGGTGGACATTCGCCCCTCGGGCAGCGAGACGAACGAGTAGAACACGCATTCCGGCACGCAGTTCCTTCCCAGGATCTTGAGCGCCGCCGCCAGTTGCTGCTGTCCCAGTTTCTGGTCCTCGCCCAGGACGTTGAGCAGCACGTCGGCCCGGGTGAACTTGTTCAGGTGGTAGGCTATGTCCCTGGTGGTGTACAGCGTGGTGCCGTCCGCCCGGGTGAAGAAGAACTTCGTGCTCTTCCCGTGTATGCCGAACGTCTCCAGGTCCAGATAGAACGCCCCGTTCTCCTCCTTGCAGAACGGCGTCTGCTTGAGTAGCTCCACCACTTCCCTGGCGCTGCCGTCGAGGATGAACTGTGACTCCCAGGTGTAGTTGTCGATCTCGACGCCCACCTGCGACAGCGATGTGCGGATGCCGTTCAGCATCCTCCCCGTGGTCTCGCGCACCTGGGTGATGACCTGCTGGTCGCCCAGCTCGAACCGCCTCAGCATACTGGAGATCTGCTCCTGGACCTCTGGCTCTGCCTCCATCCTCTGGTTGGCCTTCTGGTAGAATCCTACCAGGCGGTGGTCGTCCTTGTCCCTCTCGCTGGGCGGGACCTCCGATTCCGGGACGTTGCGGACGCCCCAGGTGAGAAGCACCACCTGCTTGCCCACGTCGTTCACCAGGTACTCGGTGGTAACATCGTAGCCACAGGTGCGCAGGCAGCGGGCCAGGGTATCGCCGATGAGAGGGTTGCGGGCCCGGCCGACGTGCAGCGGACCGGTGGGGTTCACCGAGGTGTGCTCCAGCAGTATCCGGCTGTCCCTCGGCTCGCCCTTGCCGTAGGAACTGGTGTTGGACATGATCTCCCTGACCGTGTTGGTGGCCAGGTAGTCCTCGTTGACCTTGAAGTTGAGATAACCGCGGTCGGCCCAGGCCCTCGCGATGGTGGGCATCGGCCCAGCCTGGAGGCGATGTCGTTGGCGATCTCCACCGGATTGCGGCGGAGGAGCTTGGCCATGGGAAAGCAGGGGATGGCCAGGTCGGCCTTCTCCGGGTCCGGCGCCTCGAGCTCGAACTGTACCTTGACACCCATCGCGTCCAGCGCGGAGGTGACTGTCCACAGTACCTCTTCCTTGAACTGGCCCAATGCGTCCATGAATATCACCCGGTAGAATAACGGAGCAGCGCGGCGATACCGCCGAACGCCTTCGGCAGCATGTCCCCTTCCTCGGAATCGCTGGAGATCAGCTCCACCTTGGTGCCCATCGACTCTGCCTGCTCGAACAGGTCGTCCACGATGTCTATGTTCTTGGAGATGGAGGCATTGGCGTTGCACTTGGGGCACTGGACGACGGCGGGGACCTCGGAGACGGTGATCTCGGACACGGTCCCGCAGGAGGGGCAGTCGATCGTCAGGCGGCGCTTCCTCAGCCCTTCCGAGACCAGCAGAACGTCCACGGCGCCGATCTTGATGGCGGCCCGCACATGGTCCTCGCCGTACGTGGCCAGCGACACCTCGTTCTTCCGGATCTCCTCCAGTAGCTTGAGGATCAGGCGCTTCTCGCGCATCAGGTCCATGTCCAGCAGCCGGTCCTTCGCCTTGTCCACCAGCTCCTTCAGGCCATACTCGTCGGTGTATCCGATATCGAAGGTGTCCACCACCTTCTTCTGCAGCTCGTGGTGCAGATACCCTTCCGACGCGAAGTAGTCCTTGGTCGGACCCGGGCCCCCGATCAGGATGCCTTGGAGGCCCTCCAGGTTGAGGAATGACTCGGTGGCGATGTCTGCCGTTTTCTTGTAGAACTCGTTGGCGGAGATCTCGATCAGCCGCTCGAACCTTTGCGCCGATTGACCTCCCATCCGGTGCTTGGACGGCACTAGCGAGGCGAAGTTACGGACCACGGTGATCTTCTTGCCGCGGAGGTACCCGATGGTGGCCTCGCTCCGGTCGATGACGATCAGTCCATACACCTTCTTCTCCAGAAGCATGTCCGTCAACGGCTCCAGGAAGAAGTCCGAGTCACACCGGTACAGGAAGGTGCCGATCGGTTCTGGCGGCTCCAACACGTACTGCACCATGCGGGTCTGGTCACCGCCCGAGGCCACCTCGCCGACGAAGAATATCACTCCGTTGGCCGGCGGCGTCTTGAAGTACTTCAGCCGGGCCAGGATCGACTGGATCGCTCCCTGGACGTTCTTTCTGGTCCCCTGGGACTTGATGTTCGACGACTGGGAGAACTCTTCGCGCAAATATGCGGCTACGTCGTAAATCTGCTTGTTAGCTGGAACGTAAACGGAGATCAGCTCGGTGCCCCTTCCCTTGAGGGTCCTTATCTCCTCCAACGCCCTCTTGAAGTCGTACTTCTGGCGATCGGATAGCTGCTCCCCTTGAATATCAACTTGCATTCTAAGACAACCTATGGGTTTTTCTAGCAGTATCGATTACCCACATAAAGCTGTTGGTGCCCGCATGGATACTGTCGTTGTTTCGTTGGGCGGTTCGGTGCTCATCCCGGAAGAGGACGACGCCGATCATCTGTCCGACCTTTCTAAACTGCTGAGGGAAATGGCCGCCGAGCACCGCTTGCTGCTGGTCTGCGGGGGCGGTAAGGTAGCGCGTTACTACATAACCACCGGTCGCGACATCGGCGCGAGCGAGAGGGAGCTGGACGAGCTCGGGATAATGACCACCCGGATCAACGCCAAGCTGGTCTCGCTGGCGCTCGGGGAAATGGCCCTGAAGGACATACCCACCACTGTGGAAGAGGCGGAGAAGGCCTCCGCCGACGACCGGATCGTGGTCATGGGCGGCACCGTTCCGGGGCACACCACCGACGCGGTCAGCGCCATGCTGGCAGAGAAGGTCGGAGCGGTCCGGATCGTCAACGGCACCTCGGTGGACGCGGCGTTCACCGCCGACCCGAAGCTGGTCAAGGACGCTAAGCGCTTGTACACCATCACCCACGCGGAACTGAACCTGCTGGTCAGCCGGGGCATGCACTGCGCCGGCCCGTCGCACGTCTTCGACCCGCTGGGAGCGTCCATCGCGGCCCGCAAGAACATACCCATCTACATCATCAACGGCCGCAACCTGGACGAGATGAGGGCGGCCATCCAGGGCAAGCAGATCAAGGGTACGCTCGTCGTGAATTAGCGCAATAACATTATTGGCCTGGAGGCGCATGACTCCCCGCTATGAAGCTAGGTGGGGGCTCGGACGCCAAGGAGAAAAAGCTTGAGAAGAGGATCGAGAAGGCCAAGCGCCCTCACTCGACCTACCAGGACGCCCTGCTCGTGGGTGTCGCCTTCTGCATTTTCGCCGGCGTCCTTTTCGCATTGTCGGCGGCCGTCAGCTGGGCGGACATAAGGTCGCAGGGAGCGCCCGTCGACCACCGGTACTTGGTGGACCTGGTCAAGGTCTCCTCGAACTTCGTTTATCTGTGGATCATCCCCTTCGGCGGGATCGGGCTGGCAGTAACGTCCGTCGCCCAGCTCTCGAGGACGATGGTCGAGGGCAGGTGGAAGAGGGAGATGGCAGTGGTCACAATGGTCCTGGCCATGATCGCTTCCCTGGTCGCGATCGTCTCTGTCTTCTGGCTGCAGGACCAGGTCATCGATCCGGCGGGCAACGGCTCCAGCTACGGCCCGGGCGTCTTCCTCTCCGTCTTCGCCGCGGTGCTGGCGATAGCCGGCTCCCTGACGCTCTTCGCGGACGTCATGCGGGACGAGGAGGAGAGCGAGCTGCCGGAACGCTGGTCCAAGAGCCGGGACAAGACCGAGGGAGAGTACATCATGCCGCCGGAGAGCCCGAAGGGCAAGGGGATGAAATGCCCGAAATGCGGCGCCCAGGTCAAGCCGAACTGGGACGAGTGCCCGATCTGCGGTGCGGAACTGGACTAGATCTCAGATCGCTTCCAGGTCGTCGCTCTCGACCACTTTCAGGCCGCAGGACTGGCGATCTCCTTGATGTGGTTCGCCTTTGCCTTGGGCATCGATTTCTTGTGGATATAGGCCAGGGTGGCCGAGCTCGCGTTCGCCGCGGCCACCACCGTCTCGGTGAAACGCTCCTCGGTCATGCCTTCCATGGCGTAATTCGGGAACAGATGACCGAACGATATCTTCTTCGAGAGAGCGACCTCGGTGAACCTCGGTGCGTAGTGGCCTCCGCCGATGCCGATGGCGATGGGGTACTCGTTCACTTCGACGCCCAGAAGTGTCTTCGCTATCACCTGGGCAGCGCGCTGGTTCTCCCAGTTGGTCTTGTCGCTCCCGATCTCGATGAACAGCGTGGGCTTCTTCAGGAACGGACCGTGATGGGTCGTTTCGAAGGAGACCTGGAATGGAATGTCTGCGGCGTTGGCCTTGAGGCCGCGCAGCAGGGAGGTCATCAGGTGCGGGGCGGAGCGCACCAGCGTTCCCTTCTTGCCCCCGAACTCGGCGTTGCCGTAGTTGCCGATCGGATGGACCGTCAGGGTAGGTATCTTGGACTCGGAACGGTGCTTGGACAGGAACACCACTTCGTCTACCTTAATGTGCAGCCTGTCCATGACCTGCTGGTCGATGTTGTCGGCGAACAGATGCTTCTCCCGGATGGAGATCAAAGCCGTGTCGCCGATGCACTTGACGAGGCTTCCTTCATACTCTCCCCTGACCGCAAAATCCCCTTTCTCGAGCAGCCGGTCCCGTATGTTGACGCTGGCCGGGTCTTCCAGACTGCATATTAAAAGCATCACGGGAGACCGCAAACGTTCCACCGAGAATAATCTTTCTTATCTTCACCCCATGAAGTCTGCCTGTAATAATCAGCGACATACCCTGAAATAGCCTTTTTCCGATTCGATCAACATGCCGAGCCCAGTCACCATCGGCGAGAGGATTATCCTCCATCTTGCACAGTACTCAAAGTTCAAGGAAGACTTCGACGCCCCCATCGACGTTAGCCAGGACGGCATCGCCGAGGCCCTGCGCATCTCCAGGGCGCACGCCGCCATCGAGCTCAAGAAGCTGAAGGAGTCGACGCTAGTGGAAGAGCGGATAGCCCACATCCGCAGAGGCAGCACCAAGCGTAAGGTTTACTATCTCAACAAGGCGGGCGAGGACAAGGCCAACAGCCTGAGGGCGTACGCCGACCGAGAGGGCATCCAGATCAGGCCGCTCCTGGACCTGAGGAAGTGCCAGGGACCGGAGCTCTGGGAATCTCTCGACGCCAGTTACCACCCGGTCCTGGTCCAGGCATGCCTATTCAGAAGCCGTTCAAGAGGTCGGCGCTGCCGGAGACCGAGCATCTCCCTATTCCCCGAGGACAAGAACGGCATGGTGGACATCCCGGAACTGCTCAGGACATCGATACCGGCCTTAGCCGCCAAATCCGAACTTAAGCAGTACCACAGCTTCGCCGCCGATTACTGGCTGAAGGAAGGGAACGGCCGGGAGAGGTTCTACCACCTGGTACAGTCCGGCCGTAAGGAGGCGGAGATGATGGTCGCCTCCAGAGGTGCGAGAGCTCCTCGCTCTGCCCGGACCGGGACCTCTGCGATCTGGTGTCGACCATCGGTGTGCCCTCGGAGAAGTACGCGGCCCGGATCTTCTCGGTCCAAGGAGAGGCAGTCCGCGGTTCATCCCAGTTCGACCTGGCACTGGCCTCGGCGGAAAAGCTGATGCGCATGCCCGGTGACGAGAAGAAGGACCGGTACGCGCTGAAGGCGAGGACCCTCATGGACAAGGCGAACTGGAGGAGAGCATACCGTTCTACTTGGAGGCCAGATCGATGGCCGCCCCCGCCGAATCCTGCTGGAATGCGATTACGCGGAAGCGCTGGTCCGTCTAAGGAGGTTCGAAGAGTCCCGCCAGACCCTGGAGAAGCTATGGCCAGCGGCCTCAAGGGAATGGACCCGGAGGGCCTGGAGCGGTCTATTTCCAGCTCGGCAGCGTCCTGCTCCGGTCCGGCAACGGCAATGAGGCGATCCGTTACCTGAGCAAGGCCCTGGGACTGGCCCGGCCAGGGAACAAGAGCCGCATCTACCGGTGCATGTCCGATGCTTACACGTCGGTCGGCATGGCCGAGAAATGCGCCGAGTACGCCAAGAAGGCCAAGCTCAGATGATCGGGCTCTGCCTCAGGGTGTCCAGGTCCGTGATGTACAGTTCGCGGATGTCCTTCAGGCCGTAACGCAGCATGGCCAGCCGTTCGAACCCCAGGCCCCAGGCCAGCACCGGGTGATGTATACCCAGAGGCGCCGTCACCTCGGGCCGGAACACGCCCGCTCCGCCCAGTTCCATCCAGGTGCCGTTATAGAAGATGTCGATCTCCAGCGACGGTTCGGTGTACGGGAAAGGCCCGGGCCGCACCCGCACCGTGTCGAAGCCCATCCGGTGATAGAAGTCCTTCAGAGACCGCCACCAGCATGTCGAAGCTGGCATCCTCCTCCATGATGATGCCCTCGATCTGCACGACTCTGGCAGATGGGTCATATCGATGGACTCGTTGCGGAAGATGCGGCTGATGGAGAACAGCTTGGCCGGCGGATCCGGTGCTTGGACAGGTACTTGACCGAGTTCGACGGTGAGTATGCGTACGGAGCAGCGCCCTCTCCGCCTCGGTCCGGGACCACTTGTACCGCCATCCGAGAGAGCCAGTATCTCCGCCGTTCTCGTGCATCTGCTTGACCTTCTCCACCACGATCTCCTCCTCCAGGTCGAGGCGGGCAGGGTTCTTCAGGTAGAAGGTGTCCTGCAGATCGCGTGCCGGATGATCCTGGGCGTGAACAACGCGTCCATGTTCCAGAACGCCGGCTGCACATACTCGTCGTCGATCTCGGAGAAGCCCATCTCGATGAATATCCGGCGAACCTCGTCGGCTATGCGGGTGAGAGGATGCTTCTTTGCCGGATAGACGGCCGAAGCGAAGGTCCGGATGTCGTACTTGCGGAACTGCACCTCCTTCCATTTGCCGGACTGGATCAGCTCGGGCGTCAGCTGGGCCACCTCCTGCTTCAGCTCCACGCCGAGGGAGATGACCTCCTTGCCCGCTTCGGCCATGATCAGTTCGCGCGAGACGACCAGTTTCTCCGCGATGATATCCTGGCGGGACTTGAGCTGGGCGATGATGTTCTTGTCGGCCCCCTCCTCGAAGAGGTCACGTTCCTCCAGTATCTTGAGGAACGTCTCGTCGGCCATGTCGCCGGAGATGTACTTCCAGCCCTGCTCGGTGAGCGTGATGGTCGGCACGCCCGATGATTTGTCGATGTTGGCCAGCCCTTTCCGCTTGAGCCAGCCGACGGCAAGCGACGAAACCTCCGGAGTGATATGTGCCTCCATCTCCTTGAGCGTGGAAACACCGTTGACCGTTGCCAGGTAGTTCAGCGCCCTCCGTTCCGGCAGTCCGTTGACGTTGATGTCCTTGGCCTTCAGGGAGTAGCACTTCCGGGCGCTCTCCTTCACGGTGACCAGACCCTTCGGCCTGCAGCCAGGAGGCGGCGTTCATGACCTCGACCGGCTGCTCGAACTGGCCTGCCTCGAAGATCCTTTCCGGCGACGCGCTGCCGTTCAGCTGGTTCAGGGTGAGGAGCACACGCTTCTCTTGGTAGCTAAGGCCCTCTAGGATCTCCTTGGCATTCATATGCTGTCAGGAAAAACTCCTCTCTATTTGACAGTTTGTCTGATGGGCTCGCGCTGGTCCGGCGGGGATGGGCTTGAGGGCTCGGATGGGGCGGCCGACGTAGGGAGCTCGTCCAACAGGTCCTGGTGAGGCCCGACCTTGTCCGTCGTGACGGTCCCGTGGGTCAAATGGCGAGCTGGTAGTCGATGACGTCGTCCGTCAGGTTCCTGCCGTTGGGATAGCCGGCCGCGCTTGAATAATCGTATCCAAGGATGTCGGCGGAAACAGCTCCAAAGCGGTCTTCCGGGCCTCTTCCTGCCCATACCCGCGGGAGACGAACATATCGATGA
>CAWDCQ010000042.1:0-19525 GCA_963800775.1 uncultured Methanomassiliicoccales archaeon
ATGGCTTCTGCCCTTTGCATATTAACGTTCTTTTCATTGAGAACAATCACCCCGATATTCCTGCCATCATACTTTTCCGTTATACTCTATGCCACCGAAATCCCCTTCCCCTTCATCATCCTCTATTACGGGCTGAAGCTTGCCTTCCCGGAAAAGGATCCCTATAGAGGGCGCTCTGGTTGTGCAATGTCTTATGCGTTCATTGTGATCCTTAGCCTCGTTCTATCGGCCATTGCCCTAGCCACAGGGGTTTCGACCCCGATCTTGTTCCCATGGATCGCGACGGTGCTCCTCTGGTTCCTCGCTTCGTTCTATGCCATTCTGCACGCCCGGGATGAGCTGGAGGGGCTGGTTGAAGAATGAAGGAGATCAATGATCCATCTGAGAACACAGCCCTCAACGCGCTCCGGGGGCAGCTCACCGATCCTTCACTCAAATCATCGACGAGGGTTTTGATACTCGTATCGCTGGCCCTCAACAGGAAGATGATCTTCATAGACCTTCTCACGCTGACCGGCATCGGGAAGGGGAGCTTGAGACATCATCTCGAGAGGTTGGAATCATCCGGCTACATCACCGTAAGAACGAAAGCGACCTTCAGCGGCGATCGTTCCATCATCGAGATAACAGAGAAAGGGCTTGTGGCCTACAACACTCTAGTGAAGATCATGAGCGTCTTCCAAGAGAAGGAGAATCTATCGTGAAACAAAAAACAATTCCAGGAGAAGAATCTATCTCTTCGGAGAAAGAGACTTACACCGACCTCAATCTATCATAGTTACCGTTACAAAAAAAGAAAGAGGTTATTGGAAAGCAGATTCCATTTTTGATTTTGATAAGCCTTCAAGAATGTATGTCCGGTATGTCGAGAGTTCACTCCTCCCCCACGGAGCGCTTTTTTAATGGTCAAGCAATTATGGGGAATTAGTGAAGGGTTTTTCGAGCTAGTTCTGCTACATGTCGTTGGAATTGAATTTCCATTTTCATTATCTCGCTCATGTGATGTGCGGTCTCGGCTGAGAACTCCATCGCCACGGATTATTTGACGATGGGATAGAGGTCAAGATTCGTACTAATCCGTTTTTAGCATCACCTCGGCTTTAATGCATTTATCGCCATCAACGTGCCCAGCACCGCGAAGGCGACAGCGAAGATCGCGAGACCGACGAGGTCTAGCGCAAAGTCCGATGCCTGAGGCGCGGAAAGGGTCCCATTTATTACAACCAGCCGTACCGCGTTACACGCCAGGGACAATGGGTTCACCTCAGCTAACGGCTTGAGCCAGTCAGGGAAGAAACTGATCGGGAACAATGCGGTGCTGGTGAACATGATAGGGAAGGTCAGGAAGTTTACCAGTCCGAAGAAACTGTCCATGCTCTTGACCGACAACGCTATTCCAGTGAAGAAGGTCGAGAACACTGCACAAAGCAAGACGATGGCGACGAAGACCCCAAGAAGATCGAGTAGGCCGAAGCCCTGAGCCAGCACCATGCCGTTCGGGACGACGATCGCGAGAACAAAGGTGATCGCCCCGAGCACCATTGCCTTGGCCAGGTTTTGGAGCACCCCACCAAAGTAGATGGAAGATCGGGCGATAGGGTAAGTGCTGAGCATCCCGATATATCCGTTGATCGTGTCCATAACCAAATCGGAGCCCAGAAAGCTCATCGTGGTGAGGACTATTAATCCGATCACCCCCGGCGCCAGGAAGGTGATGTAGTTGCTGGCCCCTCCGAAGGCCGTTTGTAAAGGACCCAGTGACCCTCCGCTGAAAGAGCCGAATGCATTTGCTGGATTGAATGAATTGCCAAAGAGTAGGAGCCAGAATATTCCTTGGATGGCCCCGGCCAGCATTGCTATCGGGTTATGGGGCCACTTCTTGAGCGACCGCTTGGCCAGCGTCACGCTTTCGCTGATCATTTCTTTTCACCTCCCTTTTCCTTCCCTTGACCCTTCTGGCCGGTCATCTCCTCCTGGGCATCGCGCATCGATCTGCCGGTGACTTCCAGGAAAACTTCGTCCATGCTGGGCTCGTTGAACGAGGACTTTCTGATCTTCAGCCCCTTCGAAGCGATCATAGTGACCACCAAAGGCAGAACGGACTCCACATTCGAGACTTTCATTCGATATGCGTTACCGTCCCGCGACACCTCCGAAACATTCTCGATTTTATCGAGATAATTTGTTAGGTCTGGACCTTCACTGATCTCGATCGCCAGGACATCGCCGTTGAGGCTTTGCTTCAATTGGCTGGGCGACCCGGAGACCTTGATGACTCCGTGGTCCATGATCGCTATTCTGTGAGAAAGGTAGTCAGCTTCCTCGAGGTAGTGGGTGGTCATGAAAATGGTCAGCCCTTCCTCTCGATTGAGCCGTTTAAGATAATCCCAGATTTTGGTCCTGGTCTGAATGTCCAGGCCGACCGTCGGTTCGTCGAGGAAGAGGATCTGGGGTTTGTGGATCAAAGCGGTGATCAGATGCAGGCGCCTTTTCATCCCGCCGGAATAGGTGCTGACCCATTTGTCGGCGAAGTTATCGAGCTCGACTAACTGTAGAAGGTCGTGAGCACGTTCCTTCGCGACCTTGTAATCGACGTGATGAAGCTTAGCCGCGAGAAGGAGGTTCTCGATCCCTTTCAGCTCGTTGTCCAGGGTGACCTCCTGCGGCAATATGCCTATGACGCTGCGTACAGCCGCTGAGTCCGTTTTCACATCCTTGCCCGCGACCGATGCGTTCCCTTCGGTGATCGAGGCAACGGTGGTGAGCATGCGGATGGTGGTGGTCTTGCCCGCGCCATTCGGCCCTAATAGTGAAAAGATCTCGCGATGGTCGATGTCAAAAGATACGCGATCGACCACGGTGATCTCCCCATACCTTTTCACCAGCTCCCTTACCGATATGGCCGGCTCTTTAGAGCCTACAGACATTCGTTGGCCCCCTTATTACTCTGTAGGCTGAGAGTCATGCCCTCATCTCCCTTTCTTATGTCGATAGTGTCCACTATGTTTCTCATTTTCGCACCTCAGCTCTTAAATCGGAAATTCGGTTCAGTTCCTGGGCCGGACCTCCGATACGTTAGCGCACTTGGTCAGCACCTGGAAGCGGGTTAGCATCGTGGGTATCAGCACATGGGCGACGTTCTTGATCGACATGACGCTCTTGTCGAACAGGTTCCAGTCGATGTCATCCCCGAACTCCAGGGTCTTGATGTTGTGGAACATGACCGGGCCCTTGAGCGATACCAGATCATTGCGGGTCACTACCAGCGCAGTCAGGTTGCCTATCCTGTAATTCGTCGTGCCGACGTCCTCCACCAGCGCGCGCATCACAATGGTGGTCAGCTCGCCGATCGACAGGTCCCGCCTCTTCGCCTCGGCGGTGAACTTGGCGTATACGTCGTCGTCGATCCCCGAATTGTCACGTCGGTCATCGTTCAGCACCTCTTCTTACGGCTGCTGCGGGTTGCCGCCACTCCGATCAGGAACCAGCCGCCGACATACATGGCAAAGAGCGGGAAGATCGCCGTCCAGGAGATGGCGTAGCCAAGGATAGCCAACAGCCAGAACATGCCGAGAAGGAAAAGGCCGGAGCCTGCCACCGCACCGATCCACCTGAGCGCCGCCCCGGCGATCGGTTCCAGCTCTATCAGCGATCCGGAGTCACCTTGCGGCGAACCGCCCTCGCCTCGGGATAATAGCTGGCGCCTCACGTTCTCACGGAATTTGGAATCCTGTACGATGTTGTCATTGGTTTTCTCGGTTATATCTGTCACCAAATCACCATTGCACCATATCAACTAATGCGACATGTAATATATTAATGGTATGTTGCTATCTGAACGAAGACACCTAATTATCTTTCCCAGCACCACGTAGTCTCGTTAGGGCCTTTTGATTCGCGAAGCAACGAATCAACAAATTATAGATCTCTTTTAACTTCGTGTGATGTCGTGTTAAAGAGGTTCCCCGCTAATTGGGTAGTTGATCAAAACAAACCAAGGCGGGAGAACCATGAAGTATATTGGATTAGACATACATAAGAAGGACACCCAGGCTTGCGTATTGGACGAAAAGGGAAAGGTCGTTCTCGTTAAACGGGTAAGGACCGATGTCTCCGACATCGGTCATTTGTTTAAGATTATCGAAAACGGGACGAGAAGCTGGCAGTGGTCATGGAGGCCACCGGTTTCTTCTTCTGGATCAACGACCTCATCGTGGCCGGGGCCACGATGTCAAGGTAGTGCATCCGACCAAGGTCAAGCGCTGATGAACGCCAGGTCGAAGACCGACAAGAACGACGCGTTCATGCTAGAAGAACTCCTCTGCTTCAATCCTTTGAAGGGAATCTACGCTCCTCGTTGGATGTTAGAGAAATGCGGGACCTGCCCCGGAATTCAGAGCCCCTAATGAGGGAATGGGGCAGGAAGCCGTCCAGCGCCGTGGCGTACATCAGCTGCGCCTTCCCGATGGTGCCGAATTCGTCCGACCCCCTGATAGAGATCAATGCGCCGATGCCGACTATGCCGACGAGGAGCGGCACGATGACGGCGATGGGGTCGAATTGAATGTGTGCGGTGATGATGAGCGGCGTGCTCGATCCAATCAGCACCTCATGGCTGACGCTCCGATGATGACCATGGCTCTAGGAATTGTACTCTGTGGTCGTTCCACGTTATTCGCTGGCAAGGTCGAAAGTTCGAATCCGGCGTAGGCCCAGAATATCAGTACTAACGCACCGCCGAAGCTGACTGTTCCCCCGGTAAAGAACGGATTAAAGTTAGTCGAGACCGTAGCCGGGTTGGCGAGCATGAATGCAAGGCTGATACCGACAATGAGCACCAGCGGCCTTGACGCTAACGAGGTTGGATGCCGCGATGAACACTATAAAACCGGCCTTGAGCATCATCACGCCCAGCGCATCGATCCCGGGAATGAGATAGGTGAAATACTGGTTAAAGGGGACTGGAAACACAGCTAAAGATAACCATTCAGCCAGCAGCAGGCTCCACCCGACCATGAACCCACCGAAGATGGTGGAGACATCCTTCACGTAGGCATAGGGGCCGCCCATCCTAGGATTCGAGGTGACGCAGTACGCGAACGACAGGGCGATCACCATGGCCATAACGCCCGCCAGCACCCATGCTACTAAGGAGGCGGGGCCGATAAGGTTGGCCGATAGCCCGACCACCATTTATATGTCCGCACCGATGATGGCGCCAACCACCAGGTTCTTCACGTCGAGGTGCTCAGCTTCCTGGTCATAATGCATAGCTCCGTCGTCTGCGGTTCCATCGGGGTGAATTATGGTCGAGTGTATTCACTATGCCCTTACCCGGTTTAGCTCTCCGAGATCTCTGACAATCCCTGACGAGCTATAGGAGACTCAGTTTTTCTTATGACATATGAAAGCAGATCCTGGATGATATACTGGCTAGTCGACCGGAAGATAAACTATTACAGCGAAAATGGCTACCCGACCAACGGTAAACTGCATCATGCATTTAAGAATGGAACAGCTTGAACCTTCCGGGAGCCAACGGACATGATACAATAAACCGTGCAGACCCGACCACGGAAGGATAATGAAACGTTACGTTCCCTGTGGCGATCGACATGGGAAACAGGGAACTTTAGGATTGCTCAGGGAGCGGCCTTGTATCGTGAACGCCAGAACAGATACGCAATTGACCCCACCAGCGCTCCTGTAACAATGTCCCCCCAGATGACCGTTTCGAGCGCACCTAATGTCGCTCCCTTTTTGGCCAGAACGACTATCGTCACCACCAAGACATCGAGGATTACGTAAAAGAGCACTCTGCCGAGCGTACCGATCATGGGCCCTCCCCTACCCTTCCCGAGGAGAGGCAGCTTTTTTGCGTTCGTCATTGGTTCATGTTTGTATAATTTCCATTTCTATAAGGATTAACCGGATCGGCGGCAACGCCGAAGTGAAGCGGGAAGAGAAATCACCCGATGACTCGACAGAGCCCACATGCGCCTTTCTACAACTTCCTCAGCGACGAGGATCTCTATGAGCTCACTGGTCTGGGTGTCGAGTGGGAATGTCCAATAGCCTTTCAATTGTGGCCTTGGGAGATTTTTTATCCTTTTGAAGCGACGACTGGCTTGTCCGGTGGTAACACGTCGATTCGAGATTGGTCTTCGACATATTGCGGAATGCATAAGACGTCGGCACCCGCGACCTCTCGATCCCATTCCCTGAAGAATGTTCCGATTATCATAGAGATCTTGATTTTCTGTTCGGCCTCGAAGAAGAGGCGGACGGCTCTCTATCGGTCCATAAGCTTCGCTGAAACCCTCTCCTCAGCGAGGCCATTGCTCCCTCCGCTCAACAACCCCCTTTAGGCCGGCAGAGATTGATTTGAGGGAAATGCTCTGGGCGAAGCCTCATGCCTTCCGCTTCCTATCGACCCTTTCGATAACCGCCTCTGCCACCACTATCCCGAAGACCCCGAACAGCGGCCAGAGGAGCGTAAGGTCCACGTTCCCGGTTATGATGTTGATCGTCGAACCCGACGTGTCCAGGACGTTCACGGCCTGTTCACTGAACTGCCACCCGGTCAAGGAAGGCTGGTTCGTATAGACCCACAGGGTTGAGGTGCTGCCAGCGGTGTAACTGTATCCGGGCGTAAACCCTATCGCCATGGCGATATCCGGGTACCCATCACCGTTGAAGTCCCCGATCTGTATCGCGGTGACCTGGTAATTATTGCTCCCCACGGCCGCTGCCGCGGCGACCACCGGAATGTTGATCGGCGTGTCAAACCCGGAGATTCCCTGCCCGGTAATCACGAACAACGTGTGGGTGTAATCACCTTTTCCGATCTCGGAAGTTCCTACCACGACGTCGAGGTGTCCGTCCGGAGCATGATCCCCCGAAGAACTGCCTATGTCCGCGACTGCTATCGCCGTTATGTACATCGGATCGCTCAGAGTGGTTATCGCACGACTCGGACCAATGACCCAGCTTACAGATGGCACGTAGTGCTTTATCACGACCATGTTCACACACAGGGTGCTGTTGACGGAATCGCTTGATGCATGATCCGTGTCTTCGATCCTGATGTAGTACAACGAGTTCGTGGTGTCCATCAGTGAAGTGGAATAGCTCTGCTCGGTCGTGCTGGAGATCTGAAACAGCGGGAAAAAGGTTACGTTGTCCGTCGAGTAGGAAACGTTGAACGTTTCCCCCGACGTCAATAGCTTGGCGTTTATGGTCAGATTGTGCAGGATCAGACCTGACACGTTCGGAACCTCCCAGGTCCATTCCAGATCTCTCGAAACAGCGAACTTTACCTCAAGCCAGACGTAATCAAACCTCACCGCATTCGCTCCGTTGACCTCGTTGTTTGCAAACTTGACATAAATGGTCTGGAGCTGCGTCCAGGTTGTAACTCCCGCAGCTTTCAGGTCAACAGTCAGGTTAACATTCTGCTGATTGGCAGTCGGTTTGATCGAAGTTGAATGCCAATTGATCCCGTCCGTTGACCACATCAGGGAGTTGCTCCCATCATAGTCGGCTGAGTCCGAGTATTTTACCCTCAATGTGACCTGCGTAACCGGCATACCGTTGTAACTCGGAGGCGCTCCCGCCATTATGACCTCCAGCTGCGTGGATTTAGCCACGTTGTAGACCAGACCGTCGTCATACTGGAGATTGCTTAGTGTCTGTCCAGTCGTATCGCTGGTCTGTTGCGCTGGTCGTTCATACAGCACAGATGAGTTCTGGTAGACCTCGGTCAGGTTCTGCCAATTATTGTCCACCCCTGCAAGGTTCGCTATGCTTCCAGTGACCTTGGCGGTGATATTGTTGGATCCACCGAACTGAGAGGTGGGATTCTTGAGGTTATAGGTCACCATGGCGGGCATGGTATCGATGGTGTATATCGTGTTGCCTCCAGAAAGCATGGGGGCCGAGCTGGTCCTGATGATGTCGGGATAACCATTGCCATCCATGTCCCCAATGCTGATGCGTACTGTCTTTCCCGTGTGGTCGGTGAACGGCCTCGTCCCGGGAACGGTGGGGATGCTGCTTGCAGGAATCAGCGATGCGGTCGTGTTGAAGGTCGAATCGAACGGATTGGATGTGCCTTGCACCTCGCTCCAGCGGCTCAGCCATATCTGCGTGGTCCCATTCTGATAAACTGCTGCGATATCATCACAACCGTCTCCGTTGAAATCCCCGACGGCTATGTCCATGGCCGCTCCATTGTTGTCGCCATTGGCCAGGGTCAATGTTCCTTGCTTGAGAGTGGGGGAATAATTCCTTGTTCCATAAAGCGGCGTCATCAACCAGTTGGTAGCACCACCCGTGTTCCATAGTACGTAAATTCCGCGGTTGAAGTACATGGCGGTGTTATACTGTGGGTCGTTCATGTTGCCAGTGCCGCTATAGGTTGAGTATACCACGACATGGATTATGCTTACTACCAGATCGGTATGGCCATTTCCGAAGTCTCCGGACGCTATCGCACCCACGATATCGTGCTGACTTACGTACGAATTACCGTTGTAAGAGGTCACGAAACTATTCTGGTTGGCCGAATATACGCTCACATCAGCATTGCAATATCCTTGGAGTTGTTACCTTGGAACGATCCTCCAGTACTGAGTGGGTCATCGTCGAGGCTACGGCCCCGGGACTGCCATTGATCGCCGCCATTATCTCGTATGGCGAGGACCATTGCGTGCCATCCACACTTTCACTGCGATACCATGCGACCGCTACGTTCGGGTCCTGGTATGCGACCGCAAGGTCCTTCCTGCCGTCTCCATCGAAATCGGCCTGCACCATCCCGATCGGCCCTTGGAATGTTGTAGAGGCGATCGGTATTTCATTCCATTGTTGTGCCACATTGCCATTCTGGAACCATGCAAGCTGACTGTTGGACCACGAGGCACCGGACGAGCTCCAGGTGTACGAACCCGACCCTATGCTCGAGAATTATGTCTGTCATCGACCTCGGTGCAGTCAGGTTGAACTGGACCGATAAGGAGTGATATACCTCACCTGTGCCAGGGTTTCCCGTATCCTTGAAATCGTCTATCGTCAGTGTATACGAATTCCTCTCCGGAAGCCACCATCCTGCGTTTGCATCGATGGGCTTTATGTAAAATATATAGCATGCGCTTGGATCAGTTCCAGGTTGTCTTGGAATCGCTGATCCATGTTGTTCCAGAAGTTGCATCTGTTTTGAACACCGCGCTCATGGGTGCAGCATAGGCCGGAGTTTTGCCCCCTGATGGATTTAACACCGGCATACTGGGAGTGGCCCTCACGATGTAGCGGCCCGCGTAATCACTGACGACCAAGGTCGTTCAAGAACACCCCTGTCATTGGTACCATCGACATCGATCGTGTTCATCTTTGACATATACGGTGTCGGTCAAAGATGAAGTTTGTGCACGGGACAAGGCCCGAAGGTCGGGTTCAATATACGTATGTGATCTGTGGGTATGTGGCCCCGCTGATAATGATCTGGTCTTGGATGTTGATCACGTACCGATGTTGTCCTTTAGAGCTGATCTGTATCGGATAGGTGTAGCCGGTGCTCGGCGCGCTGAATGTGTAATTATAACGATAGAAATCTCCATAGATACCACCGTACTGAAAGGCCGCTTCAGAACTGGAAGGGGTCATCACATCGCCTGTCAAGGGTTGGTAGACGATGAGACTGTTCTCAGAGCCAGGTTCCTAAGCTTGTCGCTATACACCTCGATCATTATCTGCTGACCGGGACGAAGTTCCTGAGTGATGTTGTCGTCCGAGGCGCGGCGAATATAATAGAAGGTGGTTCCCGCCTGCTCCTGAGTCTCACCGGCCTGACCGCCGCTAGCATCGGGCGGATATGTTCCATTGGTCAGATAGCTGGAATAGTTGGTGTATGGACCCCCACCACCGCCTGAGACTGACGGGTTGACACAACGACGATGAACTGGGATGTGGCCGAATTCCTCCATTATCGGTTGCATTGAAGAAGATCGTCTTTCCGTTCCAGAGACTGTAAGATGCTTGGTATGCTTGTGCGCTTGTAAACGTCCCGTCGTTGTTAGAGTCGTAAGGGTAATATTGTTGGACAGGCCGAGTTGCCTGGCGTTCACGTAGACGAAGCTGAGCTTATTCTCCAGGTCGGTGACGGAAACGAAGAAGTAAACGAGGTCCTGATCATAGACCGGTGAGGGAGTAAAACCCCTATCACCGATGATAGGGGCGATGTTCTGGAGTTATATTCCCGGCCAAAGTTGCCTGCCAGACGATGTTATTAGTGGTCTTGTCCACGATCATCAGGCGAACGGTCATTCCCACGTTGTAATTGTTGAACGAGTAGGTCCAGACCTCTCCAATATTCCAATCCGATCCAATGCTCGGGTTGCTCGAGGTTATTTGCAATGTGGTGGGCACATTGTTCCTGAAAAGGTAGATGTTGGTCTGAGAGCTGTTCAGTGTCTGTCCGCCCTTGTTGGTGATGTTCATGTAGAAATTAGAGCCGGAACTCCCCGTCTGGGCACTGAAGTCACTGAGGGTCTGGTCCTGCGGCGGAGGCATGTTGGTGACGAAGAACAGGACGCCTGAGAACAGCGAAACGGTTATGGCCAGGATGAGCAGATTAGCCGATGATCTCAGAGACGCCACCCTTGCTCTTTCTGAGATTCCTACTGTTCCGATGATAATTGCTCTTTTTGTTGGTCATAAAGTGATTGCCTCCCCGGTCGAGTGCCTGCGCTCGTAGCGACTTTTCCTATTTCGATGGTCGATATTTAGATATTAGTGGCTCAGAATCAAAATTGAAGGCGCAGTCTGGCCATAGCGGATTGATCACATTAAAAGGCTCTATTTCTCAGTGAATATTGCAAAACTCTAATAAAATAAAGTGCGAAAATCGGAAAAAAGTCTCTTGACTGTATTGCAGTAGTCATTGGCTGCCTCCTAAAATCATCGTAATTATTCTATATCGATATCCCTGTGGCAGAGGAAGATGAACAGAAAAAATACAGAGATGCCTAATCGACCATTCGATGAGACAAATTATGCGCCTCCCTATTCCGATGACAACCATCTTGAAACTGTGGGTCAGCACGACCATCACACGGTCATAATGGGGTCGGTTAGCGTCATAGGGCTCGCGGTCTACCTTTATGGGGCGGCCACCAGTCAGATCATTCTTATCGGTATTGGATGTGCGGCCTTCCTAGCCGTAGTCACATTGAAGATAGCGAAGAGACAGAGATCGGACGAAAGTGGTAGTCCTCTTTCAGAGAATGCCCTTTCGCCTCCCGATTGACGATCCCTAACTTCGCACGATACCTGATTATCATACAATCCGCGGATCTGACGTTCATATACGCGATTCCCATTGTCTGACCGATAGGTATAATCGAATGGGCCATCGAGCTGGTCAAGCAGCTCATACAAATCGGAGGTTATGGCGGCATCTTTTTGCTCATGGCTCTGGAGAGCATGTGTCTTCCGATCCCTAGTGAGATCGTTCTTCCTTTCGGCGGGTGGCTGGCCTACGACGGACACATGGATTGGATACTGGTCTCTTTAGTCGGGACTGCAGGTTGTATCGCAGGTTCCGCATTGACGTATTGGGTCGGGATGAAGGACGGTAAGGCGTTCGTGCGCCGTTACGGCAGGTATGTGTTCCTGAACGAAGGTCACATAGAGGCCACAGAGAGATGGTTCAAGAAATGTGGTATGCCGATGATATTCCTAACCAGGTTAGTTCCGGTGGTTCGCACGTTCATTTCCCTGCCAGCAGGAATGGCCAGGGTGGATTTCAGGAATTTCATCGTCCTGACGGCGTTGGGGTCGGCCATCTGGTGTTTTGCTCTTGCCTACGTAGGATACGCGCTAGGTCCAAACTGGCGGACGATCGAGATCTGGTTCAGGCAGGCAAACCTTTTGATTCTGGCATTCTTAGCCATCCTCATTGTCTGGTGGCTAGTACACCGGAAAAAGAGGCTCAACGCTAAGGAAGAGTGTTGCGGAACCGAATGATGCTAGTAGGTTGACGTCTGGCCAACCAAGCCAAATGCCCCTCATGTTTTCTTTAGAGTCGTCGTCTTCTTACTTATTTACGATTCCTACGAAGGCCGATGCCGCCTATTTCATGGTTGATTATTATCAAAAATGATAAATGCAAAACAAACGCAATACAACGCTATCGATTGATATACTCCCCATTTTGGTTCATGATTAAGGTTAATCACTATGAGAAGAAACATTGCAATTGCATTCGCATCGGCCTTGACCGTGCTGATGATGCTTGTAACGACTTTTGCCGTCCCGGCCGTTAGTGCTTCGCCGACAATGGCCAGCCAGAACGACAAGATAACGACCGAGGTCGGTCCTACCACCGACCTGGGCGGCGGGGACCACTTCTATGTAAAGTTCGGTTCCGATGCCGCCTTCGGTATCCTTTGGGGGACGAACCAGACGCACAACAACATTTACTTTGTATCGTACATCTCCAGGTATCTGGGCGTCGTTAACGTCAATGAGCCGAACGGGACCGTCCTGGCCCAGAAACAGCTGAAGATATACACCCTCTATGCGGTCAAACTGGACCGGCTGATCGAGTATAACGACAGCGGCAACAACGTTTTGAGCTACACTCCCCAGCTCGGGAACACTATGACCGACATCCTCGGTCTGGGACAACAACAGATCTACAAGGGTGTCAACCTGAACACCGCCTGGACGGCCAGCAACTGGCAGAACGGGACCGATGGGAACGGAAATCTGACCTGGAGCTTCACTCTGACGGCCACGAACCTGTCCTATAACGTTCCGAACGAGTACAAGAACGACAACGGCGGGGACGGCGTGCTGAACAGCATCGCCTTGACCTTCCACCTGACCGCGTCAACGAACTATGTGAGCAACATATCCGTTCCGCAGTATAATGTGACCATGATCAAGGGCCTCCTGGGAAACAACCGGTTCGTTGACCTTCAGAAGGGCAGCGATCAGACCTTTTCCGGGAATGTGACCTCATACCATGTCAAATGGGACAAGAATATCTCTGGATGGGACGCCGATCCCAAGGACATGAACGCCACGATAATGGCCGAGTACAGCACGCTCGTGGAGAACTACATACCGCCGGCAGTGACCGGCCTGATGGAGATGTCCGAGTGCCAGAAGATGATCGAGGCCACCGGCGACAACGGCACCATGACCGCCGGCAGCCAAACCTTTAGCGGAGCATCGTCTTTGAGCAATGCCTTCTCGCTGAAAACCCCCAGGCTGACCTTCGGCGGCGAGAGCACCAAGATCGGCACTTTCGAATGGGTGCAGAACGTGACCGTAGATAACAAGACCGAGAATGCCACCTCCCAGGTGACCAGGCTCATACCGTTCGACGTGCAGTTCGCCGGCAAACAGTACAACGGATTCGCCGCGGTGATCGGGATCTCCTATCCCTGCGGACAAAGCATCGTGCAGGACCCGGACATATCGTCGCAGGCAATAACCGGGCTTGCTTCGACCTCGGCGGCTGGCCATAGCGCCAATCCGATCGGCTCGTTCCCGTTCGGACTGCTGATCATCGGATCCGTTGTTGTCATAGGGGTAGTGGTGAGCGTGGTCTTGGTCCGGAGGAGGCGGCCGAAGCAACCTGGCCAGTACTATGAGGTGCCGAACCAGCTGCAGAGCGATTGGGGCAAGTACTATGACAAGAAGTGAGTGAACGCCTCAAACCCCTAGATTGGATGGATCCTTCGATGAAAGGGGCCTCCAAAATTTTTTTATTTCTTTCCTACTTTAATGGCCTGCCAATCCGGCCGGTCACTCTTTCAACATGGTTGGCGTGCCGTAAAGAGCTGCGGCCAAACTACTGGCCATAGGATTTGGAGTACTCACAACACCATCAAATAATGAAGATAATAGATTATAACTCAATGAGGAGCATCGTACTCAAGTCCCTTGAGGATTTTCGGGATCAGGGTGAAGCGTGTGAGGCGCTTCGCCAAGAGTGTGGAGTTCAGATCTTCTCTTCTATGTATCTCGTCAATCTGTGGCTGGAAATTTCAAGGCTGATGTCAAACCCTACGTTATGCACATCGAAGATAAGGGAGAGTTGATCGGCGTAGCGCCTATATGCACTAGTCACACCTGTGTTATGGGCGCCCATAAACACCATGTCTATGGTCGGCAACCTGTATCCCCTGTACAGCAATAGTTTGTAAAGCGTCCTCGCCAAGAAAGACGATACCGAAACCATCAGGCAAATGCTAGGGTGCGGTGCGTCAAGAAAGCGAAGCGGAATAGCGCGTCATATGCCCCACATGGAACTGAACAGCTACCCGCCAGGATTCCTGGAGAGGATAGTACGGATGCGCGGAGGACAGCCCCCGACCTTGGGTCCAACGATCTATCGCACTTATGCCTTCCCGCCTGAGGGAAGCATTGCCGCCGGCTATGAAAAGAATACCTGAGGGAACCTTTGAGAATTAGGAACAAACTGGAAAAAGATGAAATAATGGAATTCCGCAAGGTAGAAAGCGTCGATGGCACGGAGAGGGCGATGAGCCTCTTCCTTTCACAGCACGGTGAAGGTTGGGAGCATAAGAACTCAATATTCCGTACAAATTCTAACCGTAAACTCGTGGTCGAGCTGGGGAAATTGGCATTGAGCACGGGAAAGGGGGAGATCAAACGAGCTGCTGATCTAGGGGGAGGTGGCAGGCCAGATAACTTATTTTTTCGATAGTGATGTGCCCGCGGGGTTCAAATAGGAATTAACAACATATTCCGGGCGTTCTCGCCGGGGGCATGACGTTCTTATGAGGGGATGGAAGCCAACCGGAACGGGGATTAAGGGCATGGTTACAAGCTGCGCCCGACCAATGCCCGTTGAGAGCTTGGCTCAGTGATCGCACACAGGGGGCACAATGAGGCTGGTATCCGCGTCCGCTCGTTCCCCCTCAATCAGGATCTAGATGATCTCTTTAGGCTACGGTACCGCATGGTGCAACGATCGTAGGACATGAAATGGAATGTACAAAACTAAGCCTGGTCATGAAGTGATCGGGTTCCATCATCGATAGATCGCATTTCACTCTCTTCTAACGGCCTAATCTGTCTTCCTGGAGGATTCTACTTGACTTCGCCGTTTCGGTGTGCTCCTTTTAACCTATTGGGAGAAACCTAAGTTGGGATCAATGGATTGCCAGGATTTCATTCCCGGGGTCGATTTCCGCTGCACGGTGACCTAGATTTTATAAAATCTTAGGAACGACTTGGCGAACATGAAAACTTGCATCAAGATCGGTGCTAGATCGAACGCAATCATCTTATTAGCGGTCGTCAACGGTTATCGTAGGACATCCGGGTCGAGGTGCTCGCCCCTATCCGCCTTTTACTGAGTAATGATGCGTTCTTGACCGCAGATCGGAAAATGGGCCTTGCCCCCATTGTAGATAAAGGGAAGCACGCCCCGAAGATGTCAAAGGACTTCTTTTTCAAAGATTGCTGGTCAACATGATCGAGTTCATACGCAGAATGGGACCGTACGCGATCGGTGAGATATGGTTCAGCGATGATATCTACGATGTGGATGGTGTCGATGCGGTTCAATTCAAGAACAGCACCTCCGGCGACAGAAAAGGATTCCTGAAGGAGACATCTACCACGTTGGTATTGGAGCTCACCAGTTGTATCGACAATATTTGGAATGGAATGAAAAAGACTGCCGTTATCAGGTCCGTACGGCGCAGAATGAAAACATCACCGTGAGTTTCAATGAAAGGTTCGATGAATTCTATGATATGAACCAGTACTTCCGGGAAGCAAAAAGGGCTGCCGCCCGCGTTCATATCTCCGGAAGAGATGCGCAAGAATACTTCCTGACGACGTATGAACTTGATGGGATGCTCACGGGAGGGCATCTTTGTATCAAGGATGATCATCGGATTAGGCAGCATTTTCCTGCAACATGAGGACCTTGGGGGTGATCTTTCCCGACCCTTGTATGGCCATGCAAACAGGCTCGCGATAAGGGAAATGATCAAATCTGCAAAAAAGGAAGGTCTTGCGGAATTTGATTTTGGAGGATATGCCACAGGAAAGATCGGGGAAGAGCTGAAAGGTATCAACGAGTTCAAGTTGAGCTTTGGTGGTCGAATATGTGAAAAATTCAGCTACTCCAAGAACTATTCTATACACAGCGACTTAACATATTGCTAATAATGTGACCAATCCCCATCTCCTTTCGAATCCTCATTTGATAGCATAGTGAAGATTGCTGGTAAATATAATTGGGGGTGCTTATAATTGAATTATGATACGATAAACATGCGCAATGATTTATGTCGTTGAGTATAGAACGTTCAAAACTAGCTAAATCTCTCTATCTGGGCGCCATCGGCACAAAGGAGAAGATCAAGGCTCTAGCGAGGTGACGAGGACAATAAAAGCAAGCGGAAAGTAAAGAGGATGGCAGCATTAGGGAAATTCTTTTTTTTACCCTGACTGGCGACCTTGGAACTGCATATGGCACACAAATCCTAAAATAAAAAAATGGCCCGTCCGACCCTACGAGATCGGCGGAGCTGGATTTAATGACGTTCTCAACGTTAGTCCTGGCTCTTGCGCCTTGGCTCTTCCTTCTCGGAGCTCTTCTTTTCCTCATCGACGTCCTTCTCGGAAGATGAGGTCTCATCATTGCGCATCTGCGAGTTCGACGAGCTTCCAGTCTTCTGCTCACCGCTCTTCCAATCCTTGTCCACATCCTTCTTGATGCCAGAGTTCTCTCGCCGCGGAAGTCCTTCTCAGAGCCGGTCTCGCCCCTACTTCCCGTCGCCTGGCTTTCGGACCCCTTCTCACTGATCTGCTTGTCTCTGTCCGCCTCGCCATATGTGCCTGGCCTGTCGGGCTGATTCAGGTTGGACCTTCCCGAAGCCTTTCTCATTTCGGCATCGGACGTGCCATTCATTCCAGTTTCCGGTCTCATCTTCTCATCCTTCTTTCTTTCAACCATCTTTGCTCTTGCATTTCATTCACCTCGAAGACCAGTATTCCCGGCTTCAGATAGCGTTCATATCACAAATTATAAAGTATGAATCAGCCGGAAATTCAACCATATCCGGTCGACGTCGCTCGTCCAGGATCCTGGTCAACGTTTCTTTTTTCCTTTCCGATGACTTAGAATCTTAGGGATCGCGTCGTTCATTGCGAGAAATGAATTCCAGGACACCAGGACCAATCGTCGATGTATTGAATACAATACATCCTTACAACTTCTTGGTAGAAGGTGATATTAAGATGAAATGCTGCTTAGAATGTGGTCATTTGCTCGCAAAAGACGCGAGGCACTGCAATAAATGCATGTCCATCCAGCCAAAAGGCAACTTAATACAACGAAGATTGGGGACGCCCCGTCTCATAATAATTTGGGCACTGTTCACCATGTTGGTAGGAATCACTTGGAGCATCTTGGATCTTGACCCAAAAGAGACGATCCTCTTCTCCATCATCGAATCTGGATTCCTAGCAGCCCTGATAATTGGCGTGGACCACATGTTGAACCATTGATCGAAGTATCCTTTCGCCCGCTTGCATTCCTCAACCTGCCCATCCGTCACAGGTGATCCCTCCTTTTTAAACGGTAAAAGTGTTCTATCGTTTAGTCGTGATAGCCATCGGCACATACGAAGCGGTGCCGGGAACAGCCACGGCTCCCGGAATAAGTACTAATCAACTCAGCTCCTTCTGGTGGGCTAGACGAAGAATGATGTCCAAAGTTCAAATCAAATTGTTGCCATCATGATCTTGTCCTTGATATTGGCGTTGGGTGTGTTCTTCGTCATATACTCAGAACTAAATTCCAATCTGGACTTAACTGTTCAATGAAGTGCCCACCAGTTCCGGAGTGGGTGGTCAGGTATGATATCAACAATCACGGATATGGTACTTTGACCTGCGATCCGGCCATGTACGTGGTCACGTTCTCCGACGGCACCAGTTCCACGGCGACACCGGAGGTTGGGGGCAGTTTCATCATCCAGAGCGGTGCCTCGGCAAGCGGGTCTACTGCTGGCGAGCAACAGTTCTCCTGGGATAAAACGTCGTGGGATTGTTATATGAAGATGAGGGCGTCCATCTAACCGGCCGATCAGATTATTAGGCCTTGGTCGAAGGTTCTACTTACTAATGCATAACACATCGGAGATGCCCTTTTCCTGTTGTCAGGGAGGGGTCCGTAACATGTCATTCAGTAGAGAGTTCTCGGAATGCCAACGATCGTGATCCATAGAAAAATGACGGTGGCGAAAAGAGCTTCGTCGACAATTTTGTTTTTCATGTGACCGACTTTGTAATTGTTCATCGTATTGATGGCTCTTTCGATTTCTATATGATTCCTAACCGAATTACTGCAATTCAGATGATCTTCACCCCCCTCACTTTAGTCGTATCCTTGAAGGATTCAGCCCATCCGCCATTAGGGCAGTGTTTCAATGGAGCCGAAATCCCTTCATCATATAAGCAAAGATATCGTCTCTTTTCCCCGAGCAGATCGTTTTGACATTGGCGGCCATCATGATGTGTCGTCTTCGTTCTGACTAGGATGATTTTTCCTTAGAATATCTAGGGATCGATCCTCTCCGCGAGAACGTTGGCACGACAAGCGTCGTGAACCTCATCTTTCGAAGAACACCTTTCTCTTTTTTGCCTTTAGGAAAGTGTCTATCAGAATGACATTAGTTCCTAGGACTAGTAATAATCCAACGATCCAAGAGAATGGGAACACGATCGCAGGCTGTCCGGTTACGTTCTCGGTTAGGCAAGCGGCAAGGAACAATGGAATATAAAGGGCGAAGCAACGGACCATGACGGTGCGGTTCTCAACCCCCCACACGATCAGCAACGATATGGGGAGGAGATAGTAGCAAAGATTGATCTTCGGGTAAAAAAGGAAGAACGCAACAAGCACAATCATGCAGCCCTCCCAGAATGTGGTCGAATCGCGCTTCCTATAGACGAAATAGGATGCTAACAAGATCGCCGAGACCGTGAGGATGTCCTCAATCGTGCCTGGCAGCGAATATCCACCCTGGGCGAAGAAATGCCATATGCTTAGGCCGCCTATCTCAGCGGTAGGTCCTGGAGAAGATAATAGCTCGGAAATGAGAGGAATTGGTTTGGAGCGATTAAAAGAAGCGGCACCGCCACGGAGGCGGTCACGATGATCGTGATCCCGAACACCATCCATTTGGCTTTTCTTGTTCGGGCCTTGATCAACCACACCGGGAATATGGTGGCATTGAAGAACAAGGTCCAGATCCCCAATGTATTGAGGAATGCTGAGGTTTTGTACTTTTGGACAACGAATAATAAGAGCGGCAAAATGAACATGAAGATGACTATGCCTTTATCCTGCACCCCGAAGGTCGCGTCGATGAAAGCAAAGGGAGAAACTATCAGGGCCAATCCTGAAAGGAAGGCAAGGCGGTCATCGAATCTTTTTAGAATAGCATAGTACAGGATGCCTGTGGCA
>CAWDCQ010000043.1:0-57340 GCA_963800775.1 uncultured Methanomassiliicoccales archaeon
TCGACCACCAGCAAGGACGATGCCCTGACCCACGCCAAGGAGAGCGCGATGGCCAACGCCCGGGTCAACGCCCAGGTGCCCCCACATCACCTTCGAGCGGGTGCATGTATTCCAAGTCGATATCGAATAAATATTACCCGGTATGGGTGGTGCGTTCGCGCATACCGGGAGCGGTGTACCTGAACACGGTGGACGGGGTGACCGGTCCGGGGTCTGTCCGGCCGCGCCCCGGTGATCCGCTGTTCCAGAGCCTGGCAATCACGGCGGGGACATCGGTCGGAGGTCTCCTGGGGGCCACCGGAGTGATCGTGGCCGGCAGTCGGCCGAAGCAGCGGCCGGCTGTTTCATCGTCGGTCTGGTGGTCATGGTCGGTGAATTCCTGTTCTTCCGCGGCGGCTCGGAGATAACTGAAGGCGAGTTCTCGGACCGTGGGTTCAAGCTGGGCGACCTCAAGGACATGGCCAACCGGCTGTCCAGGGTCGGTTCGGCGGAAACAACTGGGGTGGTATCTGTTGCAGGTGGTGCAGGTCAGATGCCCCGAGTGCGGGAACCCGATCATGTCGAAGCAGAAGGACACGGTCTTCTACTGCAACAATTGCGGGACGATGCACATAAGGAACGGCGGCATTAAGGTGCTGGACGTTGAGATAGGGGCGTTCAACCCGAACGCACCGCAGGCGTCGGCTCCCTGGAGGAGTATTTCACCGTGGTCGTCAACAGCGTCCGGTCCGAGGGCGGCGGCTTCCGAAAGCTGGCGAACCGGTTCCGGGGAAACGAGACTCGGGGAACCTGTTCATCTGGGTGCCGGCCTCCGGATCTGGGGCTCAACCGGTTCAAGTCGCTGGCCGTGGAGCTCACCGTCACCCCACCGCCCACAGCACCAGGATGGACTTCGGCCTGGTGCCCGGGCTCCCGACGGTGGTGAGGCAGGAGGAGGCGATGGAGATGGCCGATTTCGTGGTGGTCACGATCGAGGCCGGAAGCCCGGCGTGCTGCAGGACCTGGACTCGACTTCACGGGTGCACGATGCGAAGCTGGTCTATCTTCCGTTCGTGAGCACATCCGGGGGGCTGGTGCCGGCCTTCTGAAACGTGGGGGAACTATCCGTTCCCGTCGTCCTGCTGGCATGACGGCCGGTCCAAGTGGCTGGCCGTTGTGATACGGTAATTAACCGGAAGCTACGATGGGAGACCTGGTCAGTTCACAATGGCGGTCCGAAAAATGAACTCCTGGCAGACACGATTGGGAGTGCTACTGGTGCTCCTTTCCCTCCTGACCTACTCGTCTACTATCTCATCTTCGGCAACCTGAACAACATGCTGATGTATGCCACCGGGGACTTGGCCTTTGTATTCATCAACATGCTCCTGGTCACTTTGATCATCGCAGACCCTGCTGGAACGGAGGAGGGAAGCGCTGATCGGCAAGATGAGCACGGTGATACGGGCAACTGCCGCGAGATCGCCAGCCCTGGTGCTGTCGCTTCGAAGAACGGGACCGAGGTGCGGATTTGGAGCGGCCTCAGTTCGGCCGAACTGCGACGACAAGGACTACGACCGGGCAACGCAGAAGCTGGCGAGAACGGATCAACCTCAGGCTGGACGCCAACGACCTGCTGGAGCTCAAGAAACTGCTCACGGAGAAGCGGAGCTTCCTGCTCGGCATGATGGAGAACCCTAACCTCCTGGAGCACGAGCGTTTCACCGAACTGCTGCTGGCTCTGTTCCATGTCCAGGAGGAGCTGATGAACCGGAAGGACGTGCTGTCCCTGCCAGCATCCGACATATCCCACCTCAACAAGGACGTCACCAGGGCCTTCATGTTGATAGCCAGGGAATGGATGCTGCACATGCGCCACCTGCAAAATAACTATCCCTACCTTTTCTCTCTAGCGGTCAGGACGAATCCTTTCGACCCGGAGGCCGATTCCGTGGTCAAGCAATGATCGTTCCTTCCAGTTATATTTGCCATGTTGGTTCGGCTGTCCTTCGCTAGTACCAGCGACCGTCAGGCAACTCCATAAAATATCAAGGAAGGTCATGCTCGTTCGGAGAGGCGGACGATATGGGAAGGCTTTCACGGGGCTGGGCGCTCACAAAGCTGAGTTTCAATGTCATCGGCAAGGACAAGGGGATACTCCTTTTTCCGATCATATCGGGAATAGTGCTGATACTGATGGCTGCCTCGTTCTTCGGCAGTTACTTCCTCGCTTTCGGTAAGCTGAGCAACGTCTACCTCTTCGCCGGTTTCTTCTTGGCTTTCTACTTCCTGGCTGCATTCGTCGTCGTGTTCTTCAACGTCGCGCTGGTGTCCTGTGCCATGTTCCGGCTGGATGGCGGGGATCCGACCTTCTCCTACGGCATAAGGATGGCATCGGGCCGATTGAAGTACATCGTGGAATGGGCGTTGCTCTCTGCGACGGTCGGCCTCGTCCTTCAGGCCATAAGCTCCAAAGCGGGGTTCATCGGCAGGCTGGTCATAGGTTTGGTCGGATTTGCCTGGTCCGTGGCGACCTATTTCGTGGTGCCGATCATCGCCTTCGAACAGCTGGGGCCGTTAAGCGCGATAAAGCGCAGCGCCGCCGTTCTGAAGGGCTCCTGGGGCGAGGCGCTGGTCTCGAACCTGGGCATCGGCCTGATCTTCTTCGCGCTGGCACTCATCGGCCTTATACCGCTGGGGATCGGGTTCGTGATCGGCGGCTCGGTCGCGATCATCCTCGGGGTCGTCATAGCCGTGGTCTACTGGATGTGCATCGCGGTCCTGGCATCGGCGGTGAGCGGTGTCCTTCTGACCGCGCTCTACCGGTACGGGACCACGGGAAAGCTTTCCAGTACTATTCCGAGCAGGTCCTTCAGAACCCCTGGAGCATGTGATCGCCGATGTGACGGCTCTCGCCCATGCATCCAACAGCGCTTCCAAGCACGCCGCGTTGGTCCGACAATTAGTTATCCATACGGGCCCAATCGCCTATTGTGAGCCCGAACGTATGCCCATCCTGCGAGAGGGAGCTGGCCAAGGACATGATGTTCTGCCCCTACTGCGGTTCGAAGATAGTCCCGGAAAGCGCATCGGTCGAAGCGCAGGGAGATGATAAGGTCTCGGGAGTGATCCCGCTGGCCATTGCCAGGGAAGGGAGCTTGGAGGGAAAGATGTTCACCCTTGTACTGACCACCTCACGCATGATCATCGCCAGGGTCACCGAGGCGGATGCGGACAGGGTGCGGAAGGCGTCAGGCTCCATCCTCCTGGGAGGGGCGGTGCTAGAACCGGAGCGGCACCGCAAAGCGCTGGGTGCCTATTCCCGGAGATACCTGACATCAGAGCCCGACGAAATCTTGGCCGAATCAGAGGGCAACGAGTCGATCAAGCTTTCCGAAATGATCGGCATCCGGATAGCGGCGGAAGAGGATGCGGAAGAGCGCCAGTTCTATCTGCTCACAATGGAAACAGCGCGCGGCCGCAAGGTCTTCCGATCCCTAACGACAAGGACTCGAGGGACCTGCTCATCTCCACTTTCGGGGAAAAGGTCCATTGGTGACCGGGCCGGTTCACTGCGTCCAGTGTGGGAATTTTTCTTGGTGTGATGCAAAAGGAACTAGACGTATGTCGGGTCCATCATCTCATCCTTGATGATGCCCTTCATCTCGGTCACGGTGGGCACCCGGCCCTCGACGATGACCTTGTTGTTGATGATCAGCGCGGGAATGCGGGAAACCCCTTTTTCCCTGATGTAGGTGGCATCGTGCACATTCTTGATGTCGGCCTCGATCTCCATTTCCTGGACAGCGGTCCGGACCACGACCACCAACATCTTGCATTTGGCGCAGGTGGAAGTCAGCACTTGATCTTAAGAACCATCCATCGATCCCTCTGGTCATTATCTCAGCGTATCGCTGATATTTGAATATGACCAGGATCCTCGTTCGGCCGCATCAGGTCAGGCCTCTGGTCGCAAACAATTTGGATTTGCATGGTCGAGTAAGTCGGAATGTCGATCTGGATAAGAAAACGGCATCGACGCGGGACTAGGTTTAGATGGCGATGATAGATGTTCGGTCTAATCTCTAACCATCGCATATTCCGACCTAAGCATGAAGTATCCCTTCACTTTTACCTCCAACCGGTTACGATAGGAATCACGGTCATCGACTGGTAGTCTGAAATGTCAAATGAGAACAGACCCGCAAGGCGAAGCATTTTCTACGGCGTGCCCCACAAGGTCAGGTGGATTATCTACCTGAGCTGCTTTTCAGCGGTGGCCAACGGCTACCTTACAATGGTGATCTCCGCGTATCTGCCGGAGATCGGGATCAGCTCCTCCGACATCGGTCTTCTGCTGGGAGTGAACGGGGCCGCCATGATCCTCACGGCCATACCATTCGGCATCCTGGCGGACCGTCTTGGTCGTAAACGCATACTGGTCGTCAGCCTCTCGCTGATCCCATTGACCCTTCTGATCTACGCCTTTACCCGGGACATCTCGTTCCTTCTGATCGGATCGGTGACGGCGGGCGCCGCCGAGGGGGCCTTCCTGTCCGCATGGAACGCGATGATCGCGGACATGACGACCGCTGGCAATCGTACCAAAGCGTTCTCCATGTCGTTCATTATCAATGGGGGTTTCACCAGCCTCGGGTTTACGCTGCCGTTGGTGATCCCTTTCCTGATTCCCCTGACCGGGTGGGGCTCCTATGCCCTGCACTCGGCATTCTTTGTCGTATTGGCCGCTCTTGCGGCGATATCCCCGATCATGCTGCACCGCCTTCTGGCAGACATGAAGGAGAGCGCCAGGACGAGAGCGCCGGGACGAAGGGATTGTCGCGGATCAAGGGCCCGCACATGCGGCGGATGCTGAAGTTTTCCCTCTTCAACAGCCTGATCGGTCTGGGTGCCGGGCTGGTCATCCCCCTGGTGCCCACCTGGCTGTATCTAAAGTACGGGATCCCGGATTCGATGACCGGCCCTCTGCTGGCAGTGTGCAGCATCTCCATCGGACTGGCATCTCTGTTCAGCGGAAGGATAGCAGAGAGGTACGGTCCGGTAAAGGCGATAGCGTTCACCCAGGGCACATCCACCATCTTCATGCTCGCCATCCCGTTCATGCCCGGTGCGGCACCGGCCGCCATCGTTTTTATTCATACGGGCGGCGCTCATGAACATGGCCGGGCCGATCCTCGATTCTTACCTGATGGGGATCGTCACTTCCGAGGAGAGAGGCCTGGCAAGCGCCATCAATTCGATAATCTGGACAATCCCGAACAGCGTGACCACGGTCATCGGAGGCCTGATGTTCGCGGCCGGGATGTTCGAACTGCCGTTCATCATCGCGGCCATTCTCTACATGATCGCCATCACGGCCTTCTACATCAACTTCAGGAACGTGGGACAGCTGGAAGAACAGGCCATGCCAGTGGGAGAGGTCACATGAGCTCGTGTATTGACTTGGTCCGGTCGGGAGGGCCAGGGCCATATTGCGGACCTTGGAATTTGGAACGAAAGCGTGATAACGCACACCGGTGTTTGCCGTCCGATATGGAAACGTGGACCGTGCTCGGCCTGATGGCGGGGATGCTCACCACAGTCGGTTTCGTTCCGCAGCTGGTCAAGGGTTACCGCACCAAAAGGATGAACGACGTTTCTTTGACGATGCCGATTCTCCTGAGCATGGGCATGGCCCTCTGGTTCTGTTACGGTGTGGTGCTGGGCGACATTCCGATAATGCTCTGGAACCTGATCGCCCTTGGTCTTAACATCACTGTCATTTTCCTGATCATCAGCTACCGTGAGAAACAGAGCTCTACCCAATAGGCCCGGCGATTATCAACCATCGCGGAGGCTGTTCGAGGGAACATTTAGGCTATGACCCGATGCATGGAAAAAGAGGGGTGTCAGGCACGGCGGGGAACTACGACGATCTTAGGAGGAGTATAATGTTCCGCGTCTGATGGATCACTCTTGCCCTATGACCGTATAATATGGTTGTCAGCGGCTTGGGCGGAATATTGAGGCGATTGATGCTATATCGGCGCCCGATTTCAACTTTTGAGGCATGAACATCGGACCAGGCGAATCCTTTAACATCGGATGCATGCTTGAATAGTGTCGGTCCTTCGGTCCTTCAGCCGACAGCCTTCACAGCGTTGTTGGGCTAGGAAAGATGCTTACCATGCTGGCGGATCCTGCTCCATTGGAAGTTAGGATATGAGCCCTAACCTAGCATGACAAAGGTTGCCGCCTTCACATGCGGCACTGCCTCAGGCCATGTTTCTCAAAATACCTCTGGTGGTATTCCTCGGCCCTCCAAAAAGTTGCGGCGGGCACTATCTCGGTGACGATGGGCTTCGAGAATTTTCCGGATTTCTCCAGACGTGCCTTGGAATCTTCGGCCGCCTTCTTCTGCTCTTCGTCAAAATAGAAGATCACAGACCGATACTGGCTTCCCTTATCCGGTCCTTGCCGGTTGAGCTGGGTAGGATCGATCATGCCCCAGAACGCATCGAGCAACTGATCGTACGTGACCAGGTTTGGGTCATAGGTCACCTCGACTGTCTCGGCATGGCCGGTCTTGCCATCGTGAGTATCCTCGTACTTGGGATTCGGGAAGTTGCCTCCCTCATAGCCGACCGCGGTCTCGACGACGCCCTTGATCCCGCGAAAATCGGCCTCTACGTGCCAGAAGCAACCGCCTGCGAACGCTGCCTTTCTAAGTTTGGTTTCCATCCGTCCAACCCGGTCCTCACTCAGAGTCGGTCCTGCATATATTTTCTGGTGGGCATTGGAGCTTGCTCCCGAACTGCATGTCATCGGATTGGGTTGCGTCGCACTCGAGCTTTTTGCCGATCTTCAGCCAGTCGGCCCTGAAAACGGTGCGACTGACCAGGAAAGCTACCACGATCCCCTTCATCCCGTCGGGGTACGGTCCGGCCCGCGCTTTCCGACCGTCGTGCGGTCTCGACCCAGGTACCCTATTGACGTTGCGAACAGAGCCAGGGCGGAGGGCATTGGGGGCGGTTTCCATGGATGAAGCTGGGAGCACTTTATATATCTAGATGCCACGTCGCAATCTGCCTTATATGGCTCATTGATCGCTCGCCGAGCTCCTGAACACGTCAATGTGACACCATTCCGTGTGGATAATATCGCCGGGGACCACAATCGGGCGGAAGACCGAATGGAACATTGCCTTGGCCCGATGCCATGGCCGGGGGCGATGGATATCATTATTAGCGATCGGGTCCAAGATTGTGTCGTCATGCCCCAAAACGACGAAGGAAGTAAGTTGGAGTTCTCTGGAGACAGCGAGGACATCAAACGATTCTTGGCTGATGTCAGGCAGAAACATCCGAACATCACCAATTGTCCAGCAGTACCATCAAGGACGCATCGACCGGTGAGGACGGCGTTGAGTTGTCCTTCACGTTCAGACCGCGGACGGGAACATGATTGTCCTATCGGGCGAAGACCCCGTCATGCGCCTCCATCGACGAGGCGGAAGAGATGAGGATCATGAAGAAAATGACCATCCGCGTGCCGCAGACCGTCTACGACAAAGGACAGCATCAGCAGGTCCTTGACCTCACCAAGAGATGGATCGGTGAAGCAGGTATCAATTTGGAGATACTTATGCACGAAAGACGTTGAGACGGATCAGACAGCTCGATTCGCGCTCGGCTAACGATTTCCGTCCTTTTCCTTTAGCCTTTCGACCGTCTTCACGATCCTAGCCGTCCTGGTATCGGACATTTTGGCGGCCTCGATGAACTGGACATGTTCTCGTTTAAGCCGCGGCGGTAGGGATTCGAAACTCTTCTTGGCTGCCGGATTGGAATCCAGCGCCTCCTTCAGGTCCCCCGGGACCTCCGGCGGGCCAGGCAGGGCGGTGACCTCTGCCCAGACCACGAACTCGTCTCCCGTGTTCAGCCCCGCCTCCCTCAGCACGTCCCGGTCCGGGTTCAAGTAGTGGGTCCCGTCCCCGTTGGAGACCATGGTGCCCTCGAAATTGATCCCGTTCAAGGTCCCTGCGACTGTCATCTCGTCCTGGTCTCCCAACGAGGCGCTCTGGGCCTTCGTGGTCACTATGGAAGGGCCTTCACCATACAATCCTGGCTCGATCAGTTTGGTGCGGAAGATGACCATGGAAATCAGCCATTGTCATTCATAACATCAAGTATAAAAATAGAATCGGAGGAAGGGTCGGGAGGACACGGGCGCTTTCCCCCGGTTGACCGCGTTTCGAAACCCGCATGGCACGTTCAGAACGCCCTCATTTCCATCTCGGCTGCGGCTCTTTCTCGTGCTCCTTGTGGGCGTTTGATTCTGCCTTGGCCTTCAGTTTCGTTTTCTTGAGATCGCTGGCCGCCTCTGATCTTCGTTCTTTGGCGTTCAGTCTCTTGACCGCTGGAGTAGGCTTGGCTGCTGCTGCCAATTTCTTGGCCTCCATCTCCTCTACTCCTTTTCTGTAATTTGCGCTTGCCAATTTCTCGGCCTTGATCTTCTCGATGGCCTTCTTGGCCTTTGCGGTGGATTGTTTCTTGGCCTTGGCCTTTACCGCTGCCTTGGCGGCGGTCGCCTCATCCTTCACAACCTTGACCTTCGGAGCGGCCTTCTTAACACTGGCCGCAGCTACTTTCTTGACCTGTGTAGCGGCCTTCTTGGCCTTGCTCTTGGGGTCTGCCTTCACCGGTTTCTTGGCCTCTACCTTAGGGGTCTTGGGTGCCATACGAAGACAGATTATGCACTGGTCATAAATATATATGTCCCTGAGGGCAGTGCAGCTAAGGCCATGGGTTGAAAAAGATCGGCACGATCTGTATGCGTGTATACCGAGAGGCGGTTCTTTCGCTACAAAGACCGGTTCGCTACCGCCAGCGGACCTGTCGAATGGACGAGCTCAGAATTGGCTAAGCGTAGCTTATGTCATTGATAGCGTCCATGATGATGTCGATGGTCTCCTGAATGAGAGGCACCCGACCTTCCAGGACCAGCTTGCCGTTGACGAAGAACGCCGGGGCCTGCGTAACGCCCCGTTCCCTTGCCGGAATCCCGTCCTGAAGCTTTACTATCTCGACGTCGATCTTCATCTCCGCGACCGCTTCATGTACGACCTGTTCCAGTTTCTTGCAGGTACCGCAGGTTGACGTGTACACTTCTATCTTGACCGCCATCGTAACAACTCCGTCAAATATTGATGGTAGCCGGGGGTTCATCTCTTCTTTGCATCGAACGATGGCGATCATTGAGCGACGGTGCGATCGGCCATCCGGACCCGGGGCAGGGAATGGTATCGGGGGAACGAATGTTCGCAGAATGCCGGAGATTCGACCGTCAATATGGTCGGATGTCCCTAATCTAGTGGCCGGGATTAGTTGGGCCCGTTCGCTTTCCTTAGCGGGATGGTGAAAAAGAACGTCGATCTCCGGACCCCTCCGTGCTCTCCACCCAGATCTTGCCGCCATGACGCTCGATTGTCCTCTTGGCGATGGCAAGGCCGATCCCCGTCCCCTCATATTCATCCCTGGTATGGAGCCTCTGGAACATCTGGAATATCCTGTCCTGGTACATCGGATCGATACCGATGCCGTGTCCCGGATGGCGAACATCCATTCCGTCCCGTTGGGAGCCAGACACGAGGATATCCGGATTTCCGGAAGGTCCGGTCCGTGGTATTTGACCGCATTGCTGATCAGGTTCTGTAGGAGCTGGCTCATTTGGGTCTCGTCCGCGGAGACCATGGGCATCGGTTCGGCGGATATATCTGCGTGATTTGCCACTATCATCGGGTCCAGGTTCTTCAGGGAGTTCGCCAGGGCCCGGTTCATGTCGACCATCGTGAAATCCCTCCCGCTCGATTCGACCTCAGTAGGCCAATAGGTCGCTGATCAGGGCCCGCATCCGGGACGACCCTCGACCGCCATGTTCATGTATTGCTCGGCCTCACCATCCAGCCTGCCGGCGTATTTCTTCTCCAGCCGGCCCAGGCTCGCCGTGACCATTCGCAGTGGCTCCTGGAGGTCGTGGGAAGCAATGTATGCGAACTGCTGCAGTTCAGCGTTGGAACGGCGCAGCTCCTCCAGCTTTTCCTCTTTACGAGCTTGACGATCTGTCCGGTGCCGCCTCAGTTCCTGCTCGTTGCGCAGTCTTTGCAGAAGTGTGCCGATCAGTGATGCTATGGAAAGATAAACGTTCATCTTCTGCCGGTCGATGGCCGCCGCTCCGCGGTAACCGACCATGAGGACATGGGTGACCTGCCTTTCAATGCTGACCGGCACAAGGATCATCTGGATGCCCTGACCGCTGAACTTGAAGGTGTTCAGGAACCCGGAGTCGAACACCTCGCCGCAGGCGGCCCGCAGCTCCCGGCTCCACAGCATGGAAAATCCGTTCGTCCCATCCTTGCCTGAACCGGTCACCTCGATCTCGCCGTCCTCCGTTCGGTGGGCCAGCCCGACGAGGTCCGGCCCCATGAACTTCAATATGGCCTGGGTTATCTCCGGCCCCGGCTCCTGGCTGTTGATGCCCGCCAGATATTGTGAGGCATTGATGTACTGGTCAAGCCCGATGTCGTCGGCGATAGCATCCGGCCGCATGGGTCTCAGGTACAGATTCTCCAGGAACAGGTCCTCGAAGTCAGGTTCTCGAACCAGGTCGACAAACTGGCTCATCGATCGGAAATTGGAGCCGACCTTGGCCGCCTCGGTCGACACGATCATGTCCTCGCATCCGATCAGGGCCGCCTCGTCCACGACCGTGAATCGCCGGGACGGAAGGGAAGGCAACAGGCCTATCCCCACTGCCGATCCGATATCCAGATGCCGGCCGAAATTTCCGGTGACCACTATCCTCCTCAGGGAATCGAGGCGGATGCCCGATCTTCTCAGCAGGACCAGCACGGCGGAGGCGACCGCTGATTTGGCCTTCATTATCTTGTCCACATCTGCCTTGGTGAGGCTGAACCGGCCATCGACGGTGATGCGACGGGACATACTTCCGTCAGAGAAGTTTCCTTTCTCGTCCACCACGCCGGAGCGCACCCATTCTGCCATGACATCGATCAATGCAGGACCGCAAAGTCCGTCAGGGACACCTCCTTCATTGGCGGTGATATCGAACGACCCGTCCGGAAGGGGGAGCGCTCGGGAGGCGGCCCATCCGTCGGGCTGCGAGCAGCATCTGATGCCCTCCCCTTCCAGTGCCGGCCCTCCCGCGCAGGAAGCGATGAGGGCGTGCTTCCCATCGTAAAGGCAGATATCGTTATTGGTCCCGATCTATGAGCAGGTTCGGCCCTGGGCCCTCGGTCAACCCGCTGGCGACCACATCGGCGGTGAGGTCTGAGCCGATGAACCCGGCCAGGGGCGGCGTGATCAAAACACCGCGCCGTGTCCATCATGGACGGATGGGATGACGGTCCGTCCTTGATCTCGTCCGTCCCGTACTTGCGGCCCCAGCAACCGGTTTCAAGCAAATTGACCGGGTCCATGGCCCCCAAGATCGAAAGCATCGCACTGTTGCCCACGATCCTGACCTCATCGATCTGTGACAGGGCAAGACCGGCTGACCCGCAAAGCCGTTCGAGGGCGCTCTGCAATGCCTCGTCCATCGATTCGAGGATGGCTCCCGCAGTTCCCGGCTCGTCCCTGATCGCCACCAGTCTGCTCATGATGTCCGAGCCGTGCGGCGACTGAGGATTGCTCCCAATAACCCTCCCAGCCTCCGGCCGTTCGACCGGTCCACCAGTGAGGCCCGGATATTGGTGGTGCCGACATCGATCGCCGTCCGAATCCAGTACCGTCCGGGCGGTACTGGCTTTCCCATGCCCGTGGTCCGTTCCTCCAACCGCAGAGGCGTCCATACTTCGTTCCCGATAGCCCCGGGCAGGACGATATCCACATCCCCTCTGGGGAAGAATTGGCATGCCAGACGGTACCCTTCATGTGCCCTTTCCTCGGAGATGTTGACCATTTCATTCCGGGTCAGGGCGCTGTCCCCGGACCACAGCACCTTGACCAGGCAAAGGCCGCAGGTGCCATTGCCATTGCATCCGGTACGGATCGCCTGCCCGGCCGATTCGAGTATGTGGCGCAGGGATCTGCCCTCTTCATAGACGATCGCCCGTCTGCTTCCATAGATCTCTGTTCGAATCAGTGGCAAAGGATCATCTCTTCAGCGCCGCATCTACCAATGCACGGACGCAATCTGGCTTTGCTTCGGGCGGGACCTCGCAACCTGAGGAAAGAATGAACCCGCCACGTTCCTTGAATGCGTCTAAGAGCCGCTCGCTTTCGGCCCTTATCTCCTTGGGCGAACCGAGGCAGAACGAGATGGATTTCACATTGCCGTCCAAGCAGGTCCCCGGCAGGGCTCCGCACGCATCTTCCGGAGACACCTGGTAGTCGAAGTTGGCCACGCTCACCCCGATCTCCTTATAGAAAGGCAGGATCTTTGGTGCCTCGTCGGTCCTGCCACATGGACCCAGGTACCCATTGCCCCGGTTCCAAGAAGGGCCTGGTTCAATTGGGCGAGCAAAGGGACCTCGACCTCCCTGAACAATGCCGGGGGGCATGACCGCCGGCGAAGCCGCCGGGTCGAAGATGATCGGCACCGGCAGCTGCGACCTGTGCCTTCCCATAAGAAATGGCCAGCTCAGTGCAGAAATGAATGTGATCCATGAACTTTCCCCGGTCGTCGGCCAGCAGATAGATCGCCCTCTCCGTTCCCAATAACTGGCATGCAAGGGTGAAAGGGCCAAGCAGGGCGCTAGTGACCAGCGTCCTCCCGTCAAGGTCCCGGCTCATTATTTTCAGGGCTTCGAGCATTTCCGGCATCCTTCCATCCTTTTGCGGATCCGGAAGCTCCAGGGTGGTACCTCCTTGCTCAGGTCCAGTAGGGGATCGCGAATGTAGGGGTAGTTCTTTTCGCGAAAGACTATCTCCGCCCCCATCGCCTCGGCCTCCACGTTGACGTCCATGATGGCAAACGTGGCGTCGTAGCCATATGATTCCATGGTGCCGATCTGACACTCGGCCAGCAGCCTCCCGTCCCGCAGATAGGAGTTCAGAGGGACACCGCTGAAGACGGCCGCATGGCCGAATATCTGGGGGATGACCGGTACCCGTTCCGTCAGCTTCATGGCCACCGTGTCCTGGACCATACGCAGGGAGTTCATTCAATCATCCCTCCGGGCATCCAGGTATCTTGCTGCCGTGAACGCGTTTTCCGCCACGTAGTCCACGTTCAGCTCCGCTGCCGAGGCCTGGCAGAGTGCCGCCCCGCCGGCAATCAGTCGGATGCCTTCCATGCCCGCCTCCTTCAAGGATGGCCTCAATGTCCTTACCAGCGGAACCACCCGAAGTGATCAAGCCAGACACACCGACCGCGTCCGCCTTTTCCCTTGCCACCGATGAGATAATCGATCCGACCGGGCAATCCTTGCCGCAATCGATGACCCGAAACCCTTTGCCGGTGAATATGGTCTTGACTATGTTCTTCCCGAGGTCATGCACATCCCCCTCTGGGAGTGGCCAGGGCGATCGTGTATTTCGGTGGCCGGGCCGCCGTCCCTCCAGGCACAATTACCTTCATGACCTCCATCGCTGCCCGGCCCACGAGCATTATCTCGAGCAGGTTGAAATCGTCCATCGTGCATTTGGCATCCATCCGGTCCATAGCGACCTCTATGCCCTCCAGCACGATCTTCTCCTCCGGTAACCTCCCCTCCTTTGAGCAATCGGCGCGCCTCTAGTACCGCCGTTTCCTTGTCGCCCTGTACAAGTGATTCCACCAAGCGACCCATAACATCCTTCATTGAACAGCACCTAACGACCGCGCAGGATGGCCATGAGCATCGTTGGAATGAAATCGTCCAATGGATATTTGTAACATTCTTAACGATACATCCAGTGGGCGAAGACTTCTGTCCTAACGATGCCCGTCAAAGGGCTCAGACCGGGTCCCCACTTGCCCGGGCGCAGATGGATCCAGTTCGATAATGCTTGAGCATGCGTGGATTGGCGACCGCTTCCGATCCGTCGTAGGCCTCCACCATCACCTTCACATCCTTAGCCCCTGCCATCACCGCCCGGTCCAATACATAGCTGGAGGCCATCTCCTTAGCCTGGATCACCGCATCCGCCTGACTGTCGAATTTCTCCGGATTGAGAGGGAAGAGAATACCCAATAGTGGCTACCCCGGGGGTAGACCTGCAGGGTGATCGATTCCGAAACCTTGCTGACATACCGCGCCCACAGCATTCCCCACATCCGCGTGGGGCGGTATCACCACCTTTACGTCCAATCTCTTCTCCAGCTCCGGTACGAAGATGTGTGCCGGTGCACCGATACCGACGATGGGTCGGTCTAGCTTCGCGTATATAGACATGGTCCTGAATCCGGCCGCTCCCAGGCTGGCTCGGATCATATAGTCGAGTGACCTGGAATTGGTCAGTTCCCCCGCTTCATCATAGATCAGTTTCTTGATCATCTCGGCGCCGACACGGGTCAACCATCTTGTCGATGAACATCTCAATAAACTGTGCTGAGGTCATGCCCAGCCGATTTGCGAAAATGCTCGATCCCTTCAAGGGAAGCGTCGACGTCACCGGAAAGGTACAGTCCTTTGGCATGCATGATGTCGGTGGGTGTCAGCCCGGTCTGAGCGACGAAACCCCTGGCCTTGAGCGACCTGATATTCTCGGTGACATAGGTACGGTCCTCCAGAGCGTCGTCAATTCGTACAGCGTGCTAAGCCCGTAGGTCTTGATATGGTCATACACCAAAGCGTCCTCGGCGCTCAGGCCGGAGGCGTCCCTTTCATACCAAGTGAAGAACGTGGTCATCCTGGTGGTCTTGATCTTCTCCAGCACGGAAGGGTTGCGTTTCGAGGCGATGGCCAGAGGGGTAACCCTCTCCGGTCCGATCTCGATCCGGCCATGGTCATCCATTTGGACATCGGAATCCCCGCCGAGGCCGCTGGTCCATATGTCGATCGCCCTCACCCTAGTCCTCCAGTTCCCGACCACCGCGCCTTCCTTGGTTATGCGGGGGAAACCCTTGTCCAAGTAAGCGATGTCGGTGGACGTTCCACCGATGTCAACCACGATGCAGTCGTCCAATTTCGAGAGGAGCCGCCCGCCCATCAGGCTGGCTGCCGGGCCGGACAAGATGGTCTCTACCGGCGTCTCCCGGGCGACGGAGATGCTCATCATCGACCCGTCCCCTTTGAACACCATGATCTGCCCAGTCGATGTTCCTCTTCCTTAGCGAAACCTCCACACCGGCCAGGAATTCGCCGATGATGGGGATCAGTTTGGCATTCAGTATAGCGGTGGTCGTCCGCTCATGATCCCAATTCCGAGGTCAGGTCATGACCGGCCACCACCAAACGCCCCGACCTTTCAAGGACCAGGCGCCGGGCGAACTCCTCATGTTCAGGGTTGTGGACGCTGAAGATGCTGGAGACTACGATGGCTCGACCTTACCCAGCATCAAACTGATAGCATGTTCCAGATGGAGCAAGTTCAACGGAACGCGTTCTCTCCCGTTCACTGTATGCCCTCCCCCGACGCAATGGATCATGCTGACCCCAAGATCGCTTCCCGCCTCGGGCGCCCAGCCGATGCAGATCAGGCCTACCGACCCCCCTCTTCCGGTCAGGATGGAGTTGGTCGCCAAGGTGGTGGAAAGGCCCACCAAACGGATCTCTTGCACCGAGAACGCCCCAGATCCCAGGATACCATCGACCGCGCCCAGCATGCCGATCGAGAGATCCGAGTAAGTGGTCGGTGACTTCGATGTGGCCAGCACCTCCATCGAGTCCATGTCCACGATGGCGGCGTCAGTGAACGTTCCGCCGGTGTCGATTCCCAGCCCGAGGGTCCTCTGGTGTGATGTCGCCATTGAAGTCCAGCCCCTGTTAAACACACGAGTGTAAAAGGTGATTCAATATACTTTCCAAAAGAAGCACGGCCCATTCTGATCGATATACGTTCGACACTGGAGAACATGCGCCGAAACCTAACGAATGGATAGCGGCGGGACCGTTGCCATTAGTCGATCAAGAACAATAATCAATCGGCGCGACATAGAGGCCCAGATGCCCATTGGGACCGGAAGCATTTGGTATGGATGCCATCGATTTATCGTCATTGACACGGATCGGCATAATTTCCGTTACGAGTGAATCGAAACCTTACCTTTTTAAAGGTCAACATTTGTAATTGATACGAAGCCCAATGACGCTTGTAAATATGACCAACCTTTCGGCGAACGTATCCGCCGAGGGGTCCTCGTTCAACCTCCGTTTCACCACAGGGAAGCTATGTCGAATTCCGGACGCATTCTGATCATGGACGATGAGGACTTCATTCTCGACGTCACAAAGGAAGTGCTTCTCGAACTGGGTTATGAGGTAGAAGTGTCCAGCAACGGGCTTGAGGCTTTGGACAAGTACGAGCGGGCAATGGCGGAAGGCAAGCGATTTGACGCGGTCATCATGGACCTCACCATCTCCGGGAATGGGCGGCAAGGATGCCATTAAATGCCTCCTCGAGATCGACCCCCACGCAAGGGCGCTGGTCTCATCCGGTCACGCTTACGATCCGGTTATGGTCGACTGTCATTCCTACGGATTCGCTGGGCCAGAATACCTAAGCCGTACATGATCGCGGACCTGTCGCTGACGCTTGCCCGAATAGTCAAAAAGGATAGGACGACCGAAGGGTAACTCTCCCGAAAGAATCCTGCACAAGGACGTCGACGAGCTGATGCACGATTGCGGTCACATCGATCTGCGGCAATGACACAGCCGGATTGCTCACGACGAGAGGACAGGCGACTGCATAACAACCTTTAACTGGCCTCCGGAAAGGGATGTTGCCTTGCCGTTTGCAAGCAATATGATAGATATTGCGAATCAAAATGGTCCGATATTATTTAATAAATTACAGCAATAAATGATAGCCTGCACGATTTCCGGTCAATTGGAAGTCGATTTATTCCACGCAGAATCAGAAGTCAATATCACGATGGGGCGAGTATTCAAATGTAATGGCACCATTCCCCCGCTAAAGCGAGTTGAAGCGGTCTTGAGCAATGACACCACTGCTAATCCAGCCCCCTTGGGGCTGATGGGTTTCGGATTGACGACCATAATGCTGAGCCTGAGCAACGCAGGATATTTGCCCTCGGCCCTGCGGTATTGACAATGGGGCTGTTATTCGGTGGAGTGGCCCAGGTTATTGCCGGTCTGATGGAATTCAAGAAGGGGAACACCTACGGAATGACCATTTTCTGTAGTTTCGGATTCTTCTGGATCGTGGTCATTACCACTATACTGGCAGTTCAGATCGGATTGTGGCCCCAAAGGGAAACCGGTGTGGGAATGGCCTGGCTGTTCTTCATATGGGGGATATTCACTGTCTACCTGCTGATCGGAAGCCTCCGCACCAGCAGGGCGATGCAGGTAACCGTTCTTTCGTTGACCCTAGTGCTCTTCCTGCTCTCGGCCTCGGACGGTTTCGCCATCGCAGACCTGAAGACATTGGCCGATATGTCGGTATCATAGCTGGCGCCGGAGCGGTGTACATGGCTGCGTCCTATGTTCTGGCCGAAACGCTGGGTAAGGACATCCTACCAGTGTTCCTGATCAAAAAGTAGGTAAACCTTTTCGGTCTGCCTGGCAAGGCGGACCCGATTTTTCTCTAATTCGTTGAAGAATATCGACCCTTGCTCAATGTCCTTCGTAATAGAATACTATTACATGATTATATTTTAATATTCTATTGGACCATCATCATTCGGCATGAGCGAAAAGGAATGCAGATCAAGCGGGGACAATACGGAAAGAACCGAGGGATCCATCAGGATGATGATCGCGGAAGAGATCAGGAAGTTCGTCCAGGAGGATTCGGCCAACCGTCTAGAGTTGGACGGCGAACCGATCTACGCCGAGCCCCTGATCGGTTTTGTATCGGGCCAGGACCCACTGTTCCAACAGCTCAAGGAAGTTATTGGTGATTTCCAATCGAGCCCTCACGAGGCCATGCTCAAAGCCTCCAAACTGAGGAATTTCACACCTCCCTCTGAGGAAATGACCGGAGTGGTTTCCTGACGTTCTGCCAATGCATTCCATGACTGTCAAGGCGAACTCAAGGAATTACCGACCGGCCCTCCCGACGGTGGGTGCACGGACGCCTGCACGGGGAATCGTTCAGAGACCGCCTTTCGGCCCATATAATCTCGTTCCTCGATCAGAAAGGATTGATCGCCATCTCCCCAGAGCATGAGACCAGCTTCTATATCAAGACGATCCACCCAAGGTATCGGGTATACTTCCAATTGGTCACAAAGGCACGTCGCCGACGCTGCGGGGCTCGGCTCCTTCGGTCTCAGCGACGGTTTCATAACCGAGGCCGGAATAGCCGAGGCGGTCGGAAGTGTGGTAGTGAACGTTCGCTTCACGTCTCCCGAGCGGTCGGGGGATGTACATGCCAATTGCCTCTTCTTCCAAAAAGGAACATGCAAGGCCTGCGTGGGCAGGTGTCCGGTGGGCGCCATCACTGAAGCTGGACACGATAAGAACAAATGCGCGGGATTCGCATTCTCCCAAACCCCGCTGAACAAGGAGCGGTACGGCATTGAGATTTATTCATGCGGTCTCTGCATGACCGGGGTCCCTTGTGCGATGAGAAACCCCATTAGGCACAAGTGAAGGTGGTCCATCGGGGCTCTTATTCTGATCATCCGCTCAAGAAACCGGCATAAATAGGTCCATGGAATTGCTGATTTCAAACACCAGTCGCAGAGTCAGGCCTTATTCCTCGATTCCTGGTGGCCAGTCCTAAAAAGGGAACCTCCGAAGTCTGATCCGGCGAGACACAGAACCTGTTCGGGAATATTGTCCAGGCCTAGCGAATCATTATCGGGCAATGGGTTTGGTTGATGAGCTTGATTGAAATAGTAGATAGAAGAAATGTGGTGCGGTCCAAGATGAGGCTTTGATGAAAATACTTATCAAAAAGAGTTGGTTTACGATATGAAGCTGATGAATCTAAGACTCGTAAAAGGCGGTCTCATCCGCCACCTGGATTTACAGTCTGTTGTTCCTCCTTTACCTCGGTGCCAGGCTGACGTTGAATGCAAATCACGTCCATCTGAATGATCTCTTCATCGATTATGTTCCATTTTTCACCTTCCTGACCACTGGAATATGCTTGCTGGCAATAAATCTCGCATCCCTGACCATTTATCTGGAGAGCAGAAGGGCCTACGCAGGAACGCGGTGATCGACAAAGTCGAAAGGGTTGGGGCCGAACAGAATGGAGACTCCTCCACTGGGATTTTAGGATCAGTCGGTATCAGCTACCTGAGCCCGAAGGCGGCGATCAGATGGTTGTTCAGCCTGTTCATATGGGTCTACATAACCTACCGAGCTTGGCGGAATCCTCCCTCCCCGCCCTACTGGCCTATCAGCCTGATAATGTTCGTGATCAGTTATGTCTGCATGGTGATCATGATCAAGGAGAAGGATTCCCGAGTCGCCTCCGGACGGTTTAGAGTTCATTGGTCCTTATGAAGGGAATAGCTTGAACATCGATACCAGTCGAATTGACCAGTTAATGGTCAGGTCATGCAGCCAAATGGTTGACATGATCCGGTGGTGTCTAAGAAATTATCAAGAAGGAATGAAACGGGAAAAAGGTTTCCTCAGGGGTTTTCCTGGGGGGCATATACCACGTCAGTGACCTGCGCGGTCTGAGCTATGAAGTATACCGAATACTCTTTGTCGCCCGCGACCTTGTTGGCCGCAACCTCGAGGTCCGTTTCATTAGAAGCGGTCGCGATGATCTTTTGATCGATGACGGCGATCCATTCCCGGGATGGTCCTGCAGAAGGTCGATGTAATTGTCCTTGAACCACTCGTCATTCTTCTGGTCGCTTTCGCTTTCGTGGATCTCAGCATCGGACATTGATCATTCTCCGTAGAGAGGTTCTATTGTTGCTTATGGCACTTTATTCTTTCTTTCTCTTCCCTGCGAACCTGCGATAGATATCCGCCTAACCGTCTTGGAGATGGGCGGAACGCCTCTGGGCGGCATTCTTCCTTGCCTTCCACCCCTTTCTAGATCCCTTTCAAACCAAGGTTCAAGTACCTTCGGCTCAGAGAAATCACAGAGGTCTGAAATGAACGACGACTCAAGATCAAACTCTGAAGGACATTGAGGTTTCCCTCGGCATAGTGCCCGGTTTCATGAAGGCACTGCCACAGAACGTGCTTATACACGAATGGCCGATGTGGAAGAAATACACGCTGGAAGAAAGCCTCATCCCAGAAAAATACCGAGAACTGATGGGACTGGCAGTGGCCGCGAACATCAAATGCCCATACTGCCTTTTCTTCCATCACGCGATGGCAAAAATGGCCGGCGCCACGGATGAGGAGATCGCTGAGACCGGATTCTTGGCCAGCCAGACGTCAAGGTGGAGCGTCTATCTGCATGCCCAACGCTATGAGCTGGCGACCCTCATGGAGGAGGGAAAGCAGATGGGAGATTATCTGTCCAAGAAAAAGAGATGATCAAAGCATAGGTTTTGGTGTGGCGAGAGCACCTATTTCCGCAAGAGGCGGTGATCGGACGCCGAGTGAAAGCATGGAATTGCACCTTCACCTGCGGGATCTCCCACTCGACGTAAGCGCCATGGGTCCGGTCGGGACTGACCTTGCATATTTCCTTCCTGGCGGCCGAACAGTTTCTGAAGAAGTGGCAGCTGCTGCAAGAACGTACCACCTCATCCTCCTGATTGATGCTGGGGCTCATCCTTCTGATCGGTTTCTGTAATGCTTCCCTACTCTCACCCTCTGATGCGCTGGAACCTGATCTGAGTATATGTGCCCTGCTCACCAATTATCAAGGGTGAAAATCCCATATTTTAGACTGTCATCGAACCACATGGCCCGACATCTGCTGGACCCGCGTGAAAAGGCTTACCCAGTCATTTCCTGCCTCAGCGATCGTGGAGGCGAGGGTTTGATATTCATGGAACAGCCAATATATAGTGAACTATTTGTTTTGAAAGCCTATCATGCTTTCGTCCCCAATTCAAGTCCTGGTCGTTGATGACGAGCCTGATCTCTGCACCCTGTCAAAGGAATTCTTGGACATCCAGGGAGAGATAGAGGTCGATGTCGCCTGCTCGGTCGACGAGGCTAGGAAGGCCCTCGGGGATAAATCCTACCATGTCATCGTTTCGGACTACCAGATGGCGGGAGAGGACGGCGTTCAATTCTTGAAATCGTTGCGATCGGTGGGGAACACCACCCCTTTCATACTCTTCACCGGAAAGGGCCGGGAAGAGGTGGCCATCGAGGCCCTGAACAGTGGTGCGGAAGGCTACCTGCAGAAGGGCGGACTGCCCCGGCCGATGTACACGGAGCTGGAGCACCGGATTAGGGCAGCGGCAGGAAAACGGCGGGGTGAAGAGGAGATCGCCCGCACGCTTTCCATGTTGGAATCCACCATGGAATCGACCGCGGACGGCATCCTGGTCGTGGATGGCAAGGGCAACATCGTTCTTTTCAATAAGATATTCAGGAAAATGTGGGGGATTCCAGAACGGATAATCGAGGCAAGGGATGATGACGCGGCCATAAATTCCGTCCTGGACCAGTTGAAGGAACCGGAACATTTCATCTCTTCAATAAAGGAACTTTACGACGACCCGGAAAGAATCAGCTTCGATGTGATAGAACTGAAGGATGGACGGGTCTTCGAACGGTATTCGCAGCCTCAATGGATCGGCGATGCCGTGTCAGGAAGGGTCTGGAGCTTCAGGGACGTTACAGTCCGGAAGAAGATGGAGGAGACGCTGAGAAAGAGCGAGACGCTCCATCGCTCGGTCCTGAACGCCTCTCCGGATGCGATGATCATCACCGACCTCGGAGGCAGGATCACCATGGTCTCCCCCGCAGGGCTAAAGATGTTCGGCCACGGAGAGGGGGAAGATATCCTAGGGCGCTCCGTCATCAACTATCTGGTCCCTGAGGAAAGGGAAAAGGCCCTCACCAACATCCGATCCATGTTCCGCGGGGCCTTCATCGGCCCAGACATCTATCACACGATCAAGGCCGACGGCAGCAGACTGGACGTCGAGGTGAACGCCGACCTGGTCCAGGGAGCGGAGGGACTTCCCAGCGGCATCATCATCGTTGCCAGGGACGTGACCGAGAGAAAGCGGATGGAATTGGATCTCAAGGAAAGCGAGGAGTTCCATCGCCAGCTGATGTCCAACCTCTCCATGGGGATGGTCATCATCGATCCGGTGACCAGGACCATCGAGAAAGTGAACGAGGCTGCGGCATTGCTGTTCGGTGCGACCAAGGAGGCGATCCAGGGAAAGGTCTGCCATTCTTTTCTCTGCCCCGCGCTGGTCGGTGCCTGTCCGGTGTGTGACCTCGGTAAAGAGGTGGACAATTCCGAAAAGGTCCTGGTGTGCGCGAACGGAAGCCGGCGGCCGATAATCAAGTCGGTAAAAAAGATCACGGTCAAAGGCAAGGAGATGCTGCTCGAGAGCTTCATCGACATCTCTGAGCGCAAGAATACCGAAGACACGCTGAAGGTCAGCGAGGCCCGGTTCCGTGCCCTGTTCGATGCCTTGGTCGATACCATGTGGGTGGTGGACCAGGAAACCGGCAGGTTCGTCGATGTGAACCCTGCGGCGGCGAGGATGTACGGCTTCGCCCGGGACGAGTTCCTGGCCATGGATGTCCGTGGCGTTTCCGCCGAACCTGAGGAGACATGGCGCTCGGTCCACGAGAGCGGGCAGGTCTTCGTTCCTTTGAGGCATCACCGGCGAAAGGATGGGACCATCTTCCCGGTGGAGATAGCGTCTAATACATTCGTCGTCGGCGGAAGGACCATGATCATCTCTTCCGTCCGGGATATCACCAAGCAGAAGGAGGCGGAAAAGGAACTGCAGGAGAGCGAGGCGAAGTACCGCGGCCTTTTCGACCACCTGCAGGACAAGGTGAGCCTGCTTCGCCTGGAGTTCGATGATGCTGGAGACATGACCGATCAGGTCCTGATCGAAGCCAATGCGGCTGCCTTAAGGACAATAAACAAGGGTTCGATGAATGACATCAGGGGCAAGAGGACAAGCGAGCTGGTCTGTCCAGAGGCCGCCTGGGACATCCAGAGGAACATCCGGGAGATGAAACGCGTGGGAAGGTCGGTCACCGAGGTGGTCCGCTCCTCCATCCCGGGCCGGGAGTTCCTTACCACATTCGTGCCCCTTGGGGCGGACAATGTGATCATGACCAGCACCGACATCTCGGACCATCTTGCAGCAGAGAAGGACAAGCTAGAGAGCATCCAAAGGTATGACGGCCTGGCTTCGAGGATCAACGCTGGTATATATATCCTGCACAGCAGGCCCGACGGGGAGTTCTGGTTCGATTACCTCAGCCCCAAGATGGAGGAGATATTCGATCTCGGTCCGGAGAGAGTCATTACGGACGGGAATGTCATGCTCAGATCGATTCCACCCCGATGACTTGGACGGCCTGCTGAAACTGATCGAGGAAAAGATCCGGCTGGTCCAGAAGTTCGAGTGGGAAGGACGATTGAAGGTCCGGGGGGAAGGTACGCTGGTTGAAGGTGGAGTCTTCTCCCGAGCCCATGGGCAACGGGGATACACTGTGGCATGGTATCGCCATCGACATCACTGAACGCAAGCAGACAGAGCAGGCCCTCAGGGACAGCGAGGAGAAGTTCCGCCTGATCTTCGACCATGCCAACGACGCTATCCGCGTCCATGGGATGGAAGAGAACGGGTTTCCAACCAAGTTCGTTTATGCGAACGTAGCGGCCTGCGGCATGCTGGGATATTCGTTGGAGGAAATGCTCCAAATGCGGCCGTCCGATATCACCACCGGTCATTTCGATCCCCCTTTTCCGAAAGTGATCGAGACCCTGAAAAAGGCGGGGTCGGCCAAGTTCGAGACCGAGCACAGGCACAGGGACGGTTCGATAATCCCGGTCGAGATCGATGCCCACATCGTGGAGATGCAGGGCAAGAAAATGACCATCGCCGTGGTACGCGACGTATCCGAGAACAAGCGCTGCCTCAACGCGGCAAGGTCCGCGAACGAGAAGCTGAACCTTCTTTCCAGCATCACCAGGCATGACATCCTGAACCAGCTGATGGCGCTGTCCGGCTACCTGGCACTGATCAAGGACAAACAGGTGGATGCGGTCTCGAAAGATCAACTCAGGAGGGCGGAGACCGCCGCCAACAAGATCTCGGCCATGATACAGTTCACCAAGACCTATGAGGACATCGGTGTCAATGCCCCGGCATGGTTCGATGTCCGGTCTATGGTGGAGGCCTGTTCCAAGGAGGTCCATCTCGGTACGGTACAGATAATGAACGAGGTTCCGGCCGGGGTGGAGGTCTTTGCCGATCCTCTTGTCATCAAGGTCTTCTACAATCTGATGGACAATGCGGTCAGGCACGGACGGGACGCAAGGATCATAAGGTTCCGCGTCGAGGACCTGAACGGGGCACATGCGATAGTCTGCGAGGACGACGGACAGGGTATATCCGACGTTAAGAAGGACAAATTGTTCAACAAGGATTTCGGAAAGGACCACGGCCTAGGATTATTCCTGTCCCGGGAGATCCTGGCCATCACCGGAATATCAATATCGGAGGCCGGTGGGCCGGGGCATGGGGCGCGGTTCGTGATGGCCATCCCTCTCGACGGCATAAAGGGCACCATACCAGAGACCGGCGCAGCGCACGCCTGATCCGAGGGCATTTTCTCCTGTTCATTGAGCATCCGAAACCCACCAGTTAATTTTCCCGTATCAGCAATATTTAAATCTGAATGGTGATACCGGTGCAGAGGGATGCACATATGCCAAGTTCTTTTGTAAAGGAAGCGCTAGCTAACGCTGGTGTCAAGCAACCGGCCACCGCAAGCATGGGAAATCAACAGGCACCGGTTCAGCCGGCCTACCAGCCGCCAGCGCCGGTCGTGAGCTCGACGGATGAGGAACTGCTCCGGATAGCAGCTTCTTTGGACGTCTGCATCAAGATCATCGGATGCGGTGGCGGCGGCTGCAACACCATAAACCGCTGTGTGGACGCAGGCATCAACGGAGCCCAGCTCTGCGCCATCAACACCGACGCCAAGCACCTGCTGACCATCCGCGCCCCGAGAAAGATCCTAATCGGGAAGTCTAGGACCAGGGGCCTGGGCGCCGGAGCGAGGCCAGAGGTCGGAGAGGAATCCGCGCGTGAGAACGACGGAGAGATCCGCGATTTCCTGAACGGCGCGAACATCGTTTTCGTCACCGCAGGCATGGGCGGCGGCACAGGAACCGGTTCCGCGCACTATGTCGCAAGCATCGCCAAGGAGCAGATCCGGGCGCTCACATTGGGCATCGTCACCCTGCCGTTCAAGGCCGAGGGAACGGTCCGCATGGAGAACGCACTTTCCGGGCTGAACAAGCTTAGGCAGGTCTGCGACACCACCATAGTCGTTCCGAACGACAAGCTCCTGGAAATGGTCCCGAAACTGCCGGTTGAAGCGGCGTTCAAGGTCGCCGACGAGGTTCTGATGCAGACCATAAAGGGTCTGACTGAGATCATCACCAAGCCCGGCCTCGTCAACCTGGACTACGCCGACATAATGACGGTCATGAACGAGGGTGGCGTGGCGTTCGTCGGCATCGGCGAGGCCAACACCGACTCGGAGGACCGTGTCACCGCTGCAGTCCATGAGGCGCTCACCTCCCCGATGCTGGGAGAGGTCGACCTCAAGGGGGCCAAGGGCGTGCTGATCCGCGTGGTCGGAGGACCGGACATGACCGTCGGCGAGGCCCAGAAGGCCGCCGAGATCGTCAACAAGGCGGTCAGCGAGAGGGCCCGGATCATATGGGGATGTTCCATCGAACCCGAGCTCACCGGGACCATCAAGATCCTGTTGATCATCACCGGTGCCAAGAGCCAGTACATGATGGACGGTCGGGGCATGACCGCCCCACAGGCGCAAAGGGCTGCCCCGCAGTACGGCGCACGCAACCCATCCGCCCAACCGCAGCAATACCAACAGCCAAGGCAGCGCGACGACGACATCGACTCGGTGCGCTGAACCTGGGGGCAAACGAGGACTGCGTCGATAGACGCCGCCCTTTCCTTAACCGGAAAGGGGCAGGCGGTCGACATCGAGGCGGGATCGCCGAAGCTGAGTGCGGGTCTGGACCCCTGGCCCGGTCACAACCGACCGGCCTAAGGCAATGGCCTGGTTCCAGTCCCGTCCTCAGTAGAAGTGCACCCTCTATGCAACGGCGACACGCACCGATCAAAGACGTATTTCTCGGCCTTATCCACGGATAGGTGCCTTATTTTTTTAGACGATCCTCGGCAACACCAATGATGTTCCCTCTGGGGTTGTCGGTCGTTGCTTTTATCCATTCTTTTTGCCCTATTATGGGAACGTTCTAATATCCTCGGCTCGAGAAACATCGATAGAAAAGGGAGCGTGGGAGAATGAGATACAGGAAATTAGGCCGTACTGGATTGTTGGTTTCTCAGATGAGCTTAGGCACTATGAGCTTCGGCGGGGGCGGGGTGTGGTCGGCCATAGGCGAAGCTGAAACAACCCCAGGTCAATGAAATGGTCAGGATCTCCCTGGACGCCGGGGTCAATACGATCGACACCGCCAATGTCTACGCGAACGGAGAATCCGAGCTGTTGGTGGGCCAGGCCCTGAAGGACCTGGAGGTCCGCAGGGAAAGCGTGGTCATCGCCACCAAGGTCCTCGGGGGAATGGGGCCGGGCCCGAATGATGCGGGGCTGGGGCGAAAGCACATACTCAGCCAGGTGAAGGCCAGCCTGGAGCGTCTTCAACTAGACTACATCGACCTCTATCAGATCCACGGCCGGGACCCCACCACGCCCATCGAGGAGACGATGGGCGCGATGAACGACCTGGTGAGGAGCGGTCTGGTAAGGTACATCGGCTGCAGCAATCTGAGCGCATGGGAGGTGATGAAGGCAAATTGGGTGTCCGACCTTCATGATTGGCCCAGGTTCGAGAGCGTCCAATCGTACTACACAATCGCGGGCAGGGACATCGAACGGGAGATCATGCCCATGCTCATTGACCAGGGAATGGGGCTTCTGGTGTGGAGCCCCCTGGCGGGCGGGTTCCTGACCGGGAAGTATCGGAAAGGAGAAGAGGTACCGGAGGGGGGCGAGGCGTTCCGTCTTCAATTTCCCTCCGGTGGTCCTCGATCGGGCATATCCCATCCTGGATGCCATGAACGAGATCGCCACCGCCCGCGGGGTTTCCGTAGCCCGGGTGGCCCTGTCATGGTTGCTCAGCCGCGATTTCGTGACCAGCGTGATTGTGGGGGCGAAGACCGCGGACCAGCTGCGTGACAATCTGGCCGCCTCCTCGCTGGAGCTGAAGGCGGACGAGGTCCTGAGATTGGATGAACTGAGCGAGCTCCCCCCGGAGTATCCGGGATGGATGGTCCCGCGAGGGAGGGGCGCGTTCAACGACCGGAGGGGATTCATGAAATGAGCGGCGGTGCCGGTCGCCGGAAATATTTTCAATAAATGGAGCCAGAACGAAAGCAACGTCTATGCTGCCCGGTCATGACCAGACCGATCTCCCACCTTCGATGAACGGTGCCGGGAAGGTAGATCTGATAGCATGACCGAGACAGGAAGAACCTATGGAATGGGCTGGATCAACGAATATCCCGACATCAGAGACTATTCTCCACGGCATACGAACATAGCTCCGCTTCTGGAACAACTGAAGATGAGGGCGGATGAAAGGGAGACCATACCTTCCAGGGGCGATCTCCGGGAATGGTGCCCTCCGGTAGAGGACCAGATGGACCTCGGGTCCTGCACCGCCAACGCCGGGGTCGGGATGATCGAGTATTTCGAGAGGCGGGCTTACGGGAAACACGTGGACGCCTCGAGACTGTTCCTCTACAAAACGACCAGGAACCTGCTCAAGAAGGTCGGGGACACCGGTGCTGATATACGCACCACCATGGGGGCGATGGTACTCTTCGGGGTGCCGCCGGAAAGCTACTGGCCCTACACCACCAAGGCGGGCATGGGCGGCGACGGTTTCGACCGCGAACCGACCGCTTTCTGCTATGCCTTCAGCCAAGCGTACAGGTCGATACAGTATTACAAACTGGACCCTCCGGAGTGCAGCAAGGCGCAGGTGCTCAGCGAGATCAAGAGCCATTTGGCGGCCGGTTTCCCTTCGATGTTCGGGTTCACGGTCTACAGCTCCATCCGGTCGGTGAGCGATACCGGCAGGATACCGTTCCCGGGGCCGAAGGAATCGGTGGAGGGAGGGCATGCGGTGCTGGCTGTCGGGTATGACGACGACCTCAAGATAGTGAATCCGGAAACCAAAGCCGAGACCACCGGGGCTCTCCTAATCCGGAACTCCTGGGGTGAGGGCTGGGGCGAGAAGGGATACGGATGGCTGCCGTACGACTACGTCTTGAAGGGCCTAGCCGTTGACTGGTGGACCCTGATCAAGGCGGAATATCTGGAGACTGGCATCTTCGGCCTGTGATCAGAGTTCGGAACGGCCCGGCCGCCCACCTATGATTCGGAGTATCGGGGAGAGCACAGTCTTCCATCCCAGGCTAGCATGACGCAGGATAAGGCCGGGCAATCTGTCCAAGCCTTGGATGAGGGTGGTCGGTATCCCAGTGATACGACGCGGCCCCGATCTCTGTTTCACAAACCCTTTCCATCGGCATTGACCCAACCCGGAAATTACATTTCGTAGAAGCGAGGGCTCTCGAACAGGAAGGGTTCGTTTCACGAATCTCCCGTTCCCCCCCAATTATTTCATTAAACCCCTACAGTCCCGCTTTGTTAATGCCACCTCCGCTAGCTTCGATGTTTTTTTCTCATAGGACGCTAGAAAAGCGGATACGTTCGTGCAAATTACCGCTGAAAAATGCCCTCTCCTTCATATATTCAAGGCTCAGACGCTGATGACGTTATGAGAGAGACTCTGAAGTCCGACGACAATGGGCTGGTGGGGAACGTCGGTGTGGCCACCGAAAAAGAGAGAACTGGGCCATGGAAAGAGACTTTCCATTTTGATTCAGGACGGTTGGGAGGATGAAGGGGGATCGCCGTATGAGGGTGTTGATAGTCGAAGACAATAAGGCCGATGCTCGCCTCGTCCGTGCCCTGGTCGAAGAGACTGGATTGCCAACCGAAATAACCCTTGTCGGAGACGGGGAAAAGGCATTACAGGTGATCGAGAACGCCGCCAATGGTGAGGGGCCGACCCCCGACCTGGTATTGCTGGACATCAATCTTCCCAAAAAGAACGGGCACGAGGTGTTGGCCAGCATCAGGGAGAATGAACGTTTGGCGAACACCTTCATTGCCATGTGCTCCGGTTCGAGCTCCTGCGAGGATATCCGGAGGTGCAGGAACAACGGCGCCAATGCCTATCTGCTCAAGCCTATGGGCCTGGAAGAGATGGAAGAGGTCATCGTGCGCCTGAGGAACATTCTGGTCTCTTTGAACGAGAGACCTCACCTGGTAGTTACGGCTTCGAAGTTCAAGTGGGACCGCCAGTCTAGGTCACTATCAGACCGTTCCGTCGCCCTGCACCGATCTTTTCCGGTCTTGCAGGTTCTCGTATGTCGGTCTATTTGTCGGGAATGGATCGGGCGGAATAAAAGGCAGCAATATATGTCCGACCGAAACGATGTCCGGCTTCTCAATTGATTCAGGAAGCCGGCACGGACACTAACTGGTCATCACTGAAACAGAACACGGTGGTCGGTGAGGAAACTAAACCATAGGGGAAAATCGAAAAATAGTTATTTTGAAAAATCGCCATCGGGAACGGCCTAGGCTCCCGAACCGCTCGCCGCAGGGATCTCCTCCATGAATATCATGGTGTACCCTCTTCCCCGGCATTGGTAACAGGTCGGGGGATTTGTGTCTGAGGACGACGCTGTCAGGCTCTTGCCTGTCCCGTAGCAATATTTGCACTTTAATTTCATGTAGCTCAGAACGATCCCTCCTTCTCGGAACGTCAGGTTTCTATCGTCGGATATGGTCATTAGGATTCCGATACAGTTCTCAAGAACGATATTATCAAACATGAAAGGATAAAAGAAAGATCAGCGGCAGGAAAGCCATCCTACGCCTGTCCGTTTCGTTCCCAGCGGGTGACGCCAGGTTATATATCCGATGAGGTGAGTTGTTTTCTTTTGCCCTGCGCCTCACGGGCCTCATCTTCTTCAGTGTCGTCCAGCAGACGATACATTATAGTCCTCCCGGCGGCGCAGAGCCATTCTCCGGATTGGGCGGGGCAGCCATTCGATCGGCTTCTTCGTGGGCGTTCCCCTTAATCCACAAATGCATCCAGATGTCGTGAACAACAGACAGGTCATGGATAGAGTGGTTCGGGTGACTCCCGCGGAACATGTATTGGATTCCCTGACCATCGGCGCGTGCTGACTGGCCCCAATCGATAACCGTTCACGAGCCCATAAATACTCAGGGGCTGTTCAAAGTACATTGTAATGCCCTCCCAGCCAATCCAGATACTTGTCGTTGATGACGAGCCTGATCCTCTGCACCCTTACAAAGGAATTCTTGGAGATGTCGGGCGATCTGGGCGTGGACATGGCCAACTCGGTCAAGGAGGCGGTGCTCGCTCTTTCCAAAAAGCGTTACGACGCCATCGTCTCCGATTACCAGATGCCGGTCGAGGACGGTATCCATTTCCTCAAATCGTTGCGTTCGGCCGGCGACCGGACCCCCTTCATACTTTTCACCGGTCGCGGCAGGGAAGAGGTCGTGATCGAGGCTCTGAACAACGGCGCTGACTCATCTGTCAGAAGGGAGGGGAGCCGAAATCCCAGTATGCCGAGCTCGGCCACCGAATCGGCATGTTGGTGCGGAGACATCAGACAGAAGCGGCCTTGCTCGACAGCGAGACCGAGTTCCGCACCCTGTTCGAGCATAATCCAGATGCAGTGATCCTGATCGGTCTGGATGGGAAGATATTGAACTGCAATCAAGCCAGCTGCATGTTTGCCCAGCAGAACAAAGAGGAGATGATGGGAAAGACCATTTCCGACCTGGGCGTGTTCAGCGCTGAAGACCTGGCCCACTTCGCCAAAGAACTGACCGGTCGCGCGAAAGGTGATGTCGGCTCATCGACGGTGTCGCGCATCCTGAGGAAGGATGGATCTGTGATGTGGGTGGAGGGCCGCTCCACAGTGGTTTTGAAAGGCGGAAGACCCAGCGCTTTCCAGATCATCGCCAGGGACATCACAGAGCGCAAGAATGCCGAGGACGCGATGATCGATGCGCAGACCCAGCTCAGGATCGCCATGGACATGGCGAAGCTGGTGTACTGGGAATACGACGTGACCAGGGACCTGTTCACGTTCGACGACCAGTTCTATGGCCTTTACGCATCGAACCAGGAACGGGAAAGGGGCACCCTCGATGTCCTCTTCGACCTACGCCGAGAGATTCCTGCCTCCAGAACAGCGGGGAATGGTCGCCGAAGAGCTGGGAAATGCATTTCGGCGGCCGATGCTAGTTATTCCGGTCTCGTGACCCATACCATCATCAGGGCGGACGGCGAACACCGATTGATCAACGTCCGTTTGGGCGTAATAAAGGACGAAGCGGGAAGGACGGTCAAGGTCTTCGGTGCAAATCAGGACGTCACCGAACGCAAGAGGTCGGAAGAGGCATTGGGAAGGTCGGAGCAGATGCTCCAGCTGGTCCTGGACAGCGTTCCGCAGAGGATCTTTTGGAAAGGCCTCGATCTTAATTTCATCGGATGCAACATGAAGGCCGCTCTCTCCATCGGCCTTTCCGACCCCAAGGAATTGGTGGGAAAGAGCGACTATGACATCGTCAGCAGGGATTCGGCCCAAAAGTACCGCGCCGATGACCAGGAGGTCATCGTCACGGGGGCGTCGAAGATCAGACTTCGAAGAGGAGCTTCAATTGAAAGATGGAGCACGCGTTGGCTGAGGACGACCAAGGTCCCTCTTCGAGACATATCCGGGAGCGTCATCGGCGTGATGGGCTCCTATGAGGACATCACCGAGAGGAAAGAGGCCCACAATGCCATGAAAAAGGCCATGACCGCGATGGAGAACTCCATCGACGGAATGGCGGTGCTCGATCCGGAAGGGCGGTATGTCTTCCTGAACCAGGCCCATGCCTCCATGTATGGGTATGATTCACCGAATGAGCTTCTAGGAACGAGCTGGCGGAACTTCTATGATGCCGATGAGCTGGCCCAATTCGACATGCGCCACATACCCATCCTGCTGAAGATCGGTTCGTGGCGCGGGGAGAGCATGGGACATTCGCCGGGACGGGTCCAAGTTCATGCAGGAGGTCTCCCTGACCATGCTCGAGGATGGCGGACTGATATGCGTGGTCAGGGACACGAGTGAGAACAGCGCGGGACAAGGAGGCCCTGAGGAAAAAGTCAGCGCTGTTCGAGGCACAGGTCACCGCCTCCTTGGACGGTATCCTGGTGATAGACCCGGACCTCAGAAGGATTCTCGTCAACCAGCGGATCGCGGACATGTTCGGTGTTCCTCCGGACGTCATGAACGAGGAGGATGACAGCTTCCTGCTTCAGCATGTGGTCTCCCTGACCAAACATCCCGATCAATTCCTGGAAAAGGTCAGGTATCTCAATGAGCACATCAGCGAGATCAGCCATGACGAGATCGAGTTCAAGAACGGGATGGTGCTGGACCGTTATTCGGCACCGGTGACCGGGAACGACGGAACGTATTACGGCAGGACCTGGACCTTCCACGATATCACCGAGCAGAAACGAACCCAGGCTTCGCTGCTGATCGCGAACCACAAGCTCAACCTGCTGTCCAGTATGACCCGGCACGACATTAATAATCAGACCGAGGTCCTCACAGGCCATCTGGCGCTCCTGAAGTTGCAGATGCCCCTGCTGGCGGACAACGAGCATCTCAGGAAAGCGGAGAAGGCCGCGGCCCGCGTTTCGGCGATGGTCAAGTTCACCAAGACCTACGAGGACATCGGAGTCCACGCACCCGCCTGGTACGACGTGCATGGCCTGGTGGACGCGGGCCGGGCCGAGGTCTCCCTTGGTGCCGCCGAAGTGGTCAACGACGTGCCCCCTGGAACCATGATATTCGCAGACCCACTGATATCCAAGGTGTTCTGCAACCTGCTCCAAAACGCCATCCGTCATGGGGGGAGCACATCCATCATCCATTTCACCCTGGAGGATCGTGATGGGGTCCGATCCATCGTCTGTGAGGATGATGGGGCCGGAATCGAGCAGGAGATGAAGGGGAGATTGTTCGCGAAGGGGGCGGGAAAGGACCACGGGCTCGGGCTATTCCTTTCCCGTGAGATACTTGCCATCACTGGCATTTCGATCAATGAGAACGGCGAGCCGGGAAAAGGTGCAAGATTTGTGATGACCCTTCCTGGTGCGCAGATCCCCGGCGATGCCGATCCCAACCAATAAGATAACGGTCATTGCAATTTAGGAAGAGCGACCTTTCCCGGCCCTTTCAACCGATATCGTTCCACAGCAACTGCCTCGACTCGGAGGTCGTAAAGCCAGTCCATGAAACGGCTCGGCCGGACCCATCCCTCGATCCGCCGGAACGGGCGGGCAATGGGGAGATCAAGACCGGACCTAGGCGGGTATTAATAGGGAATGCTCACAAAACGAAATGAACATTATGCCGCACGCCAAACAATTCAACTGCCCTAACTGCGCCTGGAGCCTCACCGACCCATTGGGGGCCGAGGATCTGATGAAGTTCGTGCAAATGCACAAGGAGGTCGCCCACCCCGACATGAGGGCGACCAATGAGGAGATCATGAGCAGGATCAAGGACGTCGAGGTCGGACTGCCGGGACACCCGAAGACCGATAAGGAGTCGGTCATGAACGAGCTCAAGAAGATCCCGGGCATGAGCGAGCTGACCGCTCAGGCACTGTACATCTACGGGATCCATTCTGTGGACGAGCTCATCGGAAAGAACGCCGACGAGGTCTATCTGGAGATGTCCAAGAGGAGTGATGTACCGGCCGATACGTGCTTCCTGCTGCTCAACGGCCTCAGGACGGCCGTGATGTACGCCAATACGATGGTCACCAAGGAGCGCTAGGCAGACCGAAAACAGTTCGGTGGACTAGCCGCCGAACTCCGACGCATCCACGTTCAACGACCCAAGCAATGTAATCAGTTTGGCGTCCAGTTCATGGCCGATCATGTCGATCTCCGGCTTGCCGAATCCGGAAAAGATGGAGGACGGCCGATCGATCACGAACCTGGTCTCCCCTTCCAGATCGGTATGGATCAGAGTGCGCAACGGAGCGTAGAGCATCACGGTGGGATCTAAACGGAACATGCGCTCTGCGATCACATGGTTGCCCATGAGGTACTCGGTGATTTTTCGGAATGGCCGGCAAGGCTCATCACCGGTGTCGTGTCCAGCTTCCAGAAGATGAAGAACCCGAATGGTGCTCTCACCTCCGCATCTTCCACGATATCCCTCCAGGAGGCCCCTCTTTCCAAGAGTGAACTTATCTTTTCCGGATCCAGCTGCGGCACGGCCTCTTCATACCGCCTGCGGAAATCATCGTAAGCCTGGTCCACGCCGATCGAGAGCCTGACCGACCGGTGGACCGTCGCCCGGCCCTTTCTTTCTCCAGACATCGCAAGTACAAGACAACCTAGCAGTTTGAACCTTTGGTCCTGTACAAGTCATTGGTTTTGACGAGGCATTGCCTACTCGATCCCGAACTTTTCCATCAGGAGCTTTTCGGTCTCGCGGTCGGGGATGTATATGAAATAGGCCGGGAACCTCTGATTTTCGGTGATGAAGTGGGTCTTGATGATGACCAAATAGTCATAATCTTCCGATGCCAGCAGGGCCGGGTACTCCATCACCGCGCTGAGCATCCCAATGGCCACCCCGGGCGGAGTGGGCAGGATGGTGATCCCGAGGAATCCGGAGATGGCGTTCAGGTAAGCTGAGGCGCAGATGTTCCCGATCTCTGCGATCGCCTCCCTGTCCTCGTCGTCGAAATCCTTGGCGGGATCGTGGTCCTGTGAGAACAGCATGTCCGTCATCTTCTTGGCCACCTCTTCGGTGAGGATCAGGAGCATGCTCCCGTTCTCTTTACCGTTGGCCCCCAGGTAGACCGCGACCACCGATTGCTCCGCGTCACCAAGCGCATAAGGCGCTTCCAGAGTACTGCAGACGAAGCATTCCGGCACGTCCACCAGGATGTCCTGGTGCAGCATTGTGGTCAGTGCCGTGGAGGCGTGCGAGGCCCCGATGTTGCCGATCTCGCGTAATGCGTCTATCTGGTCTGGTGTGTACGATGATCGTTCGTGAGTCGCGTTTTCCATAGTGCTCAATCCTGTCTCGATCCTGACTGTTCCTGGTTCGGCGATTGTGCCTGCGTTTGAGATCCCGTGGGATGTTCCACTCTTTTCAATTCTCTGAGCCGCCCGATGGATCGAGCTCAGACGGGCTGCTTGGCACCGTCCATGAATGCGGACATGTCGATGTCGTAGGATGTGTCCTGGGTCGTTCCATCGATCATCTCGATGTTGGCCCTGACCTTGTTCCTCTCGAACACGATGTGGGCGTTCTTCACGTTGGACTTGTACAAGCTGATCCTCTTTCCCGCCTGGGTCAGCCTTCTTTCTACGCAGAAGATCAGGCCGGAGTCCTCCAGGACTCTTGATCTTCCGGTAGCAGGCTGCGATGGGCACGCCAAGTTTTTCGCTCAGCTCGAAGGCGCTCTTCGGCTTTCCCATGGTAGCTAGGAGTATCTTCGCGGAATATTCTTCTGTCAATAACCTCGATGTTTCGAGAGCGTGCATTTTCCGACACCTTTGAGTACGGACCCCGCTTCAAAGTATATAATCCGGACTAGTTGCTTACCGCTATTGATTCTGATACCATCGGCATAGCCAGATATTGAAATTCATTGCAAGGCCTATCAATTCGGGGGTTGAAACTGACGCTCCGGGCCCACCTTTTTGATGCACAGTTTCAGGATGAAAATGGCGAACCTCACCGAGCTGTTCATCGGTCGGTTCGTTCTATCCCGTGATTATCAGGGCAGCGAAATGGCTAGGAACTTATTTGAAATCCTTCAGACCATTCATAGAATCGTAAAAAGCCGGCGCATGACCATGGCCATACTTACCCATGCCCGGCCGCTTACACAATTTATCGGTGCATGTTTTTCGGTACTGTTTTGCGTCCGAAAACAGGCAAGATCTTTGAATGCTTAACTGTACTGACGGGGACCGCGGAACATCCGCTACCTGTCCGTTAACACACTTTACTCGAATTCCCTGATCTCCGTGCCATTGGCGCATTCCACGATCTTCTGGACCTTTCTTTCGCTGGCATCGAGTATTCTCCTGCAGTGTTCTCGCAGGACCACCGCCCGCTCATAGACCGCCAGACTTGATTCCAGATTCTGGTCGCCCTTCTCCAGTACCTTTACCAGTACCTCAAGCTCGCTCATGGCTTCCTCGAAGCCCATCCCGTCCACGTTACTCTCTTCCGACATAAGCATCACTCCTTCTCCATAACCTTCGCCTTCACGGCCCCGTCCCTCATGACGATCCTCACTGCCGCTCCGACATTCGCGTTTGCGACCGAATTGATCAGTTTCCCATCGGCTGACTGGACGAAACAGTATCCCCTCTCCAGCACCCGGCTTGGGTTAAGGCCCTCCAAAGATGCCATCAGGGTCTCGAAGCGGTTCACGGCAGAATCGATCGTCTCCCGCATGTGGATGTCCAGATGGCTGCTGAGGTCGTCCAGCCTCATCCCGGACTGTTCTATCCTTCCAGTCATGCGTTTTGGGGTCAGCACGCTGTCCGTCATCTCGATCCGGTGGCGCATCTTCACCAGAGGCGACCGAAGACCGGCCTGTGCCCGGGCGAACAGATTTGCGAGAGTCCGCTTTTCTTCGGCCCGGTCCGGCAGCACCAGCTCCGCGGCGGCGGACGGCGTGGGGGCGCGCAGGTCGGCCACATAGTCCGACAGTGTGAAGTCCGTCTCATGTCCCACCGCCGATACCACCGGGACCCTCGAAGCGTAAATGGCTCGCACCACCGCCTCCTCGTTGAAGGACCATAGGTCCTCCAGCGAGCCTCCCCCTCTTCCGGCGATGATCACGTCCACACCGGCATCGTTCAGGCGGGATATTCCCTGGATGATGCTGTCCGCCGCTCCCTCTCCCTGGACCAGTGCCGGGGCCAGTAGGATGTCCGCGGGGAACCTGCGCGCTGTTATGTTGAGGATGTCCCGGATGGCCGCACCTGTAGGTGACGTCACCACCCCGATGCGTCGAGGGTAATGCGGCAGGGGGCGCTTCCTGGATGTCTCGAACAGCCCTTCCGCCTCCAATTTCTTCTTGAGCGCCTCATAGGCCAGATGAAGGTCGCCCACACCCTGCGCCTTAACATCCTGGACGTTGAACTGGTAGTTCCCCTTGGGGACGTACACGCTCATGGAACCGAGGGCCATGACCTTCATGTTCCCTTCTATCTCCAGGGACACCCTGGCCCTGGCGTTCTTGAACAGCGTGCACTTGATCTCGCTCCGGTCGTCCTTGAGAGTGAAGTAGTAGTGGCCGGAAGAATGCTTGGTAAGGTTTGATACCTCTCCCGAGACCCAGACCCCGGTGAGGTCCTCTGATGCTTCCAACAGGTTCTTGGCGATCGAGTTGAGCTGGCTCACGGTGATTGTAACAATGATCCCTTTTCTCTCCGTTGTCAAGTTCGATCACTCCATATGTTGGGCAATTGTGCACCGACCGTCCCAGGTCAGCCCAATGCTGCTATCGTCCAGTGCTTTGTGGTCGTCCACCTTTCAAGCAAGCTCTGGATGTCGCTGCGGTCATGGGTAATTCTGAATGTCCACGACGGACGTGATATATCAACTTGCTAGCGGCATGCTCGAAACTACCATTATCTCATCCCATGAGCGATGACGAATAAATCGGAGATTTTGGCCAAGAACGCGTGTATGGAAACCATTATAGGATAAATTCCCTATATAGGATTCATTCCCTATGGAGCCGAGAAGATGCAGGATCCCCCGTTCATCGTAGGAAAGCCAGCCGTGGGCGAGTATTTCGTTGACAGAGAAGATGAGATGAGGAGGCTGGTCACCCTTATCGAAGGCGTCCAAGGAACGCCGCCAGCAATGCCGTGCTGATCGGACTGCGGAGGACAGGCAAGACCTCGATCCTGCAGAACGTCATATCCCGGCTGCAGACGGACCCGAGGATCATACCGCTGGTCGTGAACTGCTATGGCCTGGGCTCGAAGAGCAGACTGGCCAAGATGCTCGTGGACAATGCGATCGAGAACTATGTTGCAAAGACGGGCGAAAAAGCATACCTGAGAAGGCTTAGGAAGATCATCAACGAAACCGCGGAATCGACCACTGGGATGATCAGTGAGATCAGGCTGGCCGATTTCGGTCTGAAACTAAGAGACCACAGGTCGGAGGACGATTCCCTGGTCGAAGAGGCGCTACAATACATCGAGGCCCTTGCCGAGGAGAAGGATGTATTCTTCGTTGTGATGCTGGATGAGTTCCAGGACATAATCAGGTGGGGCGAGGACACCCTCAAGCGGATCAGGACCGTCGTACAATCGCAGAACCGGGTCTGCTATGTCTTTACCGGTTCGGCCACCACGATGATGCATGATCTGGTGTACAGCAGCCGCTCCCCTTTTTATCGGCAGCTGGTCGAGATCCAGGTCAAGAAACTGGACAAGAAACTGGCCGCTGAATTTGTAAATGGACGATTGTTGCTGGCCAACATCAGGGCCAGTGAGAAGGTCATCGATATGATAGTCTTGTTCTCCGATGGGTATCCAGACTATGTGCAGCGCCTTGGCCTGGAACTGTATCTTTCGATTGGAGAGGGAGGGCCGATATCCGAGGATGATGTAAAGAAGGCCTATGAGGGGATGGTGATGAGCCTGGACGGGGAATTTGACAACTATTTCAGCATATTTTCCCCGCTGGAGAGGGAGATCCTTGTGGCGTTGGCTAACGGACGGATAAGACCGAGCGAGGTGGCACGAGAGGTGCGCAAGCCGCTGGCCAACATTTCTAAAACGCTCACCATGCTGGTCAACTACGGAACGATCGAAAAGCCGATGGCGGGTCAATACAGAATATCCGATCCAGTGCTATGCGATTGGCTTATCAGGAGATTCAGGACGATCTCCTGATCGCATAGGAATCCTCGACTGCATAGTCGTTACATCCTATGGAGCTAGGTCGCGCAACTTAGTCGAAACTCCTTCCAGCCCGTGCATATCTTCTTTGATTTCTTGGCAGTAGCAACGAGCAATAGCCAACGAATTGTTTTTTGCATTCCAAAGATCAATAATGATAAATTATTTCGAAAACAAAGCAAAGATATAAGGAAATGGTCAACAAGATAAATGGGCGCTGCTTTTGCGGCATAGGTGACAACTATGGATGAAAAGAAAGGCAAGTTCGATGACAAGCTGAAGGAAGACGCCAAGAAGGCCGAGTCGGATATAAAGAAGGGCGGAAGCGAGTTGAAGAAGGACATCTCTGGACTGGGATCGAAGATCAAGAAGAAAGTGTAACGCAAGAACGGTCGACCTTAGGCGGATGATCGGCTCAAAGAATAATATGCAGGTCATCTCGAGGCAATCGCGATAGGCGTCAGGGGAGTTTGGCTACTGGCCGTCCGATAATGCAACAGCACAGCACCCGAAGCCATCTTCTTGGTCCTTACCAGATCGAGCTTGACCGGGGCATCCAGGCGGCCGAAGAGCGGCTTCCCCTGGCCCAATATCACGGGGTGGACCGTTATCAGGAACTCGTCCACCAGACCCATCTCGATGACCGAACGGGCGAGTCCAGCGCCTCCGGCGATGGCAATGTTCTTTCCTTTTTGCTCCTTGAGCTTCCGCAGTTCTTCCTTGTGATTCTTCCTTATTAGCCTTGTGTTCTTCCAGATCACGTCGGTCAGCGTGTTCGAGAGCACCACTTTCTGGGTCATATCCGCGAAGCGGGAGAATAGGCGGTCGCTCTCGGAACTCGACGGGTTCTTCCCGGCCTCGGGCCAGTATTTTTCCCATATCTGGTACGTTACCCGCCCCAGCACCATGGTATCGACCGCGTTCAACTGTTTCCACATCTCTGCGTGCGCGTCCTTCCACAGGCTCTCGTCGTTGAACGGAGGCAACCAGTCCATTTCGCCGTTCGGCCCGGCGGCAAAGCCGTCGAGCGACGTCATCATCGCCAGCACCATCTTCCTCATCGGTCTCACATCTTTGTGAAATGCTCCGAGCGTTTGGTATTTAGTATGTTTCAAATGGAGCAGTGGCAATTTGACCGTGAACTAAGAGGGGGCGGTCATCAATGCTACTCTGCCACTTCTTGCCTTACCCATTTCCCTGGCTTACCATCTGGTACCATTCTGAATGTCTTCCGAACAGCGTAGGACATGCCTGCGCCACAGAAAGGACAGTTGGTGAAGTCCTCAAAATACTCGTCCCCACCATCGATGAACTCCAACCCCAGGTGCCCGTCGTACACCTCCTTGAACTTGTCCACATATTCCAGGAGATGTTCGCAGCATGGTGTTGCGAACCTCTCCCCGTTCCCGTTAACTTCTGGCTTGATCGTCCTCTTGTCTTCCCGGGAGCGATCCATTTCGTCCCCGTTCAGAACCACATCAACGAAGAGTATGCAGTTGTCGTTCAGCTTCTTGTTCATGAGGGTGACATCCATTTGGAATATCTATCGTTTCCGTCAAGATCAAAATCGTTCATTCGCCGCCGGATGAGTTATCGAGCAAGAACATTTTCGGAACGGTCCAAGAGAACATCCGATCTTCCGTCCCCTCGTCGATGGACCTCATCCCCAGTGCTGGGATCAGCGGTCCGGCATCATATCATATTTATTGTCGGTGCACAGGTCATACATCGTCATGAAACCAGAAGAGAGCATCTACCCGGCATGGAACATGGACGGAGACGAGCTAGCCGTCGCGATAGAGGCCATCGGCGGCGACCCTGTCCGGTTCAGGATCTATAGGGAACGAAAAGGAAGGAAGAAGATGATGCGGCCCTGGACGGACGTGGCGGAGCTCAACATAATCCCCCAGGACCGGACCCCATCATCCCTGGCAGAGCTGATCATCGACCGGTACGACCTGATCGGTGAAGATCAGCATAACTCCGACGCGATAGCCGTCAATGTACGGAAGCTTGTGGGAAAGGGCCTGTCGAAGAACGAGGCGACGGTATACGCCAAGGTGGAGGCGCACCATAAGGTCAGGGACATCGCGGAACAGCTAGGCATCAGTCAGCAAGCCGTTTCCGATGTCATCAGACAGGCCCGGAGCAAGCTGGGCGGAAAGGAATGATAAGGTCTACCTTCAGGCAGGCATCTTCATCGATGCCTTCAGGCCTTCCGTGATCAGTTCCGTGACCGCGTCGGGATGGGACACCATCGGGACATGACAGGATTCTATCTCGATGATGTTAGCCCTCATCCTCTTGGCGAACATGCGCTCGGCCTCCGGTGGGATCGCCTGATCCTTCTCGGCGATGAGGTACCAGGATGGCAAGGTCTTCCATGCAGGCGTTGTCATCACCGTCTTGGTGGCGCTTAGGGCCAAGGGCTGCTGGACCGCGCACATGACGCTGGCCTTGACGGGGTCGACGTCGGCCGCAAAATGCCTTATGAAATCTTCCCTGGGGATCCAACCGAATCCCTGGCCGTCGACGATCAGATGGGCCAAGGCGGGTGTCGGAGGGCCCTGTGACAGCAACGCGTCTAACGTTTCACCTTCGTCCAGACCGAACGCCGCCACGTAGACCAGGCCGACTACGTTCGGGGCATCCTTGCCCAGCGCGGTGATTATCTGACCGCCATAGGAATGTCCGACCAACAGAGTCGGTCCTTTTTGCAGGGCCAGGACCTCCCGGAGGCGGGCCACGTCGGCCGCCAGGGAGGTCAGAGGGAATTGCGGGGCGGTCACGTTGCACCCCAATGCCTGCAGTCGTTCGATTACACCGCTCCAGCTGGAACCGTCAGCCCAGGCCCCATGTACCAATACGACGTTCTTTGGGTCCATGCTTCATCACCTTTCTCGTACTCCGATCGGTTCCTAGTTAAGAATATCCCGTTGATTCTTTGGACATCTCTTCACGTTCCAAGGAATCGATATGTTCAGTCACAGCCAGATGGGTCGGGGACGAGGGCCGGTTAGAACAAGTGTCGCCATCAATACGAGATTGCCAGTTTGGAGATTTGCTAGTCCTAAAACAATTCTGCGCATAACATCGGTAAGGATCGGCCAATCATGAATGTTGGAGAGAAAGAGGTAGGAGGATCGGCGTTCTTCACGATTCTGTCAGCATCCTGATCCTCGGTTTTGTGGTTTCGATCTCCGACCTGCCCGGACATCCGCAGGCAGGGAGATATCATCCTGCTTATTCCTTCGTGGAGGTGGCGAGCATGTCCGGACCGGTCCCGGCGGTCACGTCGGGGCCCAGAACGGATGCCTGGTCTGAAGAGGCGCTCGACATGGACGAGTCGTTGCTGAATGCATCTCCTCCGTTAGGAAAGTTCACAACCACGGATGGGTCGAAGGCCGTGCTCGCGATCGAACTGACCCATCCGGTGATGGACACGGTCAGATTGGGGCAGGAGGCGAACGCGTAGTCCCCGATCAGTGACGACCCCTCCCCGAGATGTTCAGCGAGGTCAGCGATCTACAACCGTAGAAAGACTGGTTATCGATCACCGTGACCCCTCCGGAGATATCGACCGAGGTCAGCGATCTGCACTCATCGAAAGCGTGGTCCCCGATCCAGTTCACCTCTCCGGAGATGTTCACCGATTCCAAACTCGGGCAGGAGGCGAACGCGTAACTCCCTATGCTGGTCACTCCTCCCGGGATGCTGACCGAGGTCAGCGAGCCGCAGGCAAAGAAGGCATAGTTATCGATGATCGTGACCCCTCCCGAGATGTTCACCTGAGAGCAGTTGGTGAAAGCGTAGCCCTCGATCAAGTTGACGCTGCCAGAGATGTTGAGGTAGTTCAACGAACTGCATGAGGCGAACGCATAGCTCTCGATGGTGTTGATGCTGCCGGAGATATTCAGGTAAGAACAGGAGTCGAAGGCATTGGCCTCGATCATGGTTAGGCCGCCGGAGATGGTCACGTATTCCAGGGATGGGCATGAGTCGAACGCATGGCTGCTGATTATGGTCGCATCGCCCGAGAGCGTGAACGACCTCAAATTGTTGCACGATTCGAACGCGTAGCCATCGATCGTCCCCAGGCTGCCTGGTATGGTCACCGAGGTCAGGTTGGTGCAGGACTTGAACGCATCATTGGCGATCTCGGAAACGTAGTTTCCTCCCAGCTCGTTGGGGATCGCTATGTCCCCGCCCGTGCCGGTGTAGCCCGTTATGATCGCCCCATCGCAGCTCATGATATACCTGTAGTCGCCGTCCACCAGGTCCGGAACGACCTGGCCCATCATCAATCCGTTCCATGACTCCCCGGGTGCCGGGAAGTCCGATTCGGCATATGCATGGCCTCTCAACCCAGGCATGGTGCCCTCCAGCCAGTTAGTGCCAACGCAGGTCGGCCCCGTTGTCCCGATGAAATTGATCGACTGCAGTGAGGTGCAATGGGCGAACGCCTCATCCTGTATGGATTCTACGCACCAGGAAATGGTGACGGACCTGAGGGAGGTACAAGAGTCGAAGGCATTGGCTTCGATGATCAGGACGCTCCCGGGGATCGTTACGGAGGTAAGGCTGGTGCATGACCTGAACGCATCATGTCCGATTGCTATCACCGGGTATCCTCCCAGCGAATCGGGGATGGTCAAGTTGCCTCCCGGTCCGGTATATCCCGTGATTGTGGCCCCGTAGCCGTCCAGGCTATAGGAGTATGCCTCGATCACCGGTACAGATATCACGTCTCCCATGATCAATCCGTTCCACGACTCCCCGGGTGCCGGGAAGTTCGAACTGGCATAGGCGTGACCCCTTAGCATTGCGGGGGTGTCCAGGGTCCAGTTCCAGGAACCATCGGTCTCCACACTGGTCGGTGCCATCGATCCCGAGAAGGATATCGAGGCCAGGGACGTGCAGTTCTTGAAGGCGTCGTATCCGATGGTGGTGACGCCGCTTCCGATCGATATCGAGGTCAGGGAAGTGCATGAGGCAAATCCCGCCCCTCCGATCGAGGTGACGTTGTCAGGGATTGTGACAGAGGTCAAGGATTGACAGTTCCTGAAGGCATTGTCCCCTATGGTGACGACGCTGTCAGGAATGGATACGGACGTGACCGGGGAAGATGCGAATGCCCCACCCCCGATGGCCACGGTTGGGTATCCTCCCAGCGTCGATGGTATCGATACGGCTCCTCCCGTACCTAGGTAACTCGTAATAGTCGCCTGGTTGCCATCGACGGAATAAGCATAATCGCTTGATTGTTCAGCTGCGACCGTGTGCGTCCCGAAGACGAGCAAAGCACACATCACAAGCAACAAACACGATATCGTTCCGAGCGCAAATACTCTGAAGCTCTTGCCTGAATTAATTCTATGATCCTTCTCCAATGGATATCCCCCCCAATTCCGGTCAGAGGTTCGATCTTCCAACCCCCACGGATGTGGCTCTCCATAAAAATAGTATTTTCTGATATTATAAGATTATGCAATCACGTATTTTTCAACATTCGATAATAGCGTCAATCCATTCCTGGTCCAATTATTGAAAATAAGGACGTTCCCGATTGAAACTAAGCAGTGCTGGGTTCGGCTACAACAATGGAGTTTTTTAGAGATTGCGGGTGCGTTTTTCTCATGAGAATTGGATGTACGTCAGGCTCAGCTACGATGAATCGTCGGCTCAAAGGTCATTGTTCTGGTGAAGGAATGGACGGAGGTGTTCGCATCAAGAGAAACAGTTGGGTGGCGATCGATCGGGCTGAAACCAATGCATGAGACAGATTGTCACCGAGCAATTTGGCCGGTATCATCTCTTGTCAGGCGGATCGAGCTTTATCGTCAGTCCATGATAACCGGGCAACCCCATTACGATCTCGGGCTTGTCCGAGAAGAACTCATCGATGGCACGTTTGACCTCGGACCGATAACTGTAGTCATGCGAGATGATCGTCCCGCCCCGATTGGTCCTGGGGTAAAAGAATTTCAGACATTCCGCGGTCGTTTCGAACGAACCGACATCCAAATGCACAAGGGAGAATGTCAATCTCTCCACCGGCCCTGCTGTTCCTGGGAACGTTCCCTCGTGGAAATGCACGTTGGGAAATCCGATCAGGTAGCTTTTCACCGTTGTGATGTCAGAGAGGTATTGTCCCGGAATGGTTCGGACCTCATCCCGCCCGTCCAACCTCGAAAGGCTGCTGAACGAATCGAAAAGATGCAAGTGCCTGTCCCCTTTCGCCGAGCAGATCACCTTGGCCGAACCGCCCCTGTAGACCCCGACCTCCGCAATATCTCCAACTATCTTGCTCGTCGCCCTTACCGCTATGTACAGCTCCTGGGCCGCAATATTCGATATCTCGAGATCGGTCTCTTTCCTTGTCTGGTTGACGAGCGCGTTGATGCTCCTCCTGTCGGGATCGTTGAAATAGAGCACCTCGAAGTTCCTTTTCCGCAAGAACGATTGGATGAACTCGGCCAATCTGGTATCCAACAAGTTCAATTCGTAAGCCCTTGGAACAAACGCATCGTAGGGTGGTTAATTCTTGCGGTTGCTGAGAGATCGGAACCGATCAAGATAGGATGACAGAGACACTTCAGCGTTTAGGTCCTTGCTAGGGTTTCCCCCTCCTTCTTGCTAACATCAGAACAGACAGGAGGATCATGGCGATAACCAGAGATCCAACGGCAAATAGCAAACTGTTGTCGTTCGAGCTCGAAACGACTGCCTGGTCCGCCGGGACTCTCAAGGTTACCAGTTCGTAGGTTTGGCCGGCGGATGCGGAAATCTCCTGGACGACGGGAATGAATCCGGCCTTGGCGGCGTTCAACTGGTACGTTCCAGCGGTAACGTTCTGAAAGATGAAATGGCCTGTGCTGTCGGTGATGGTGGTCATGCCGTTGCTCAGAGTGACCGTCGCATACTCGATCGGGTTTCCAGCGGCATCCTTGATCACCCCCTGGATCTCTCCGCCGACCACCCCCTCCGATCCCTGATCGGTCGTGTCATTGGCGCGGTCACTAGCGCCATGATCGATCACTTCTTTGATCGAACTCTCACCACTCAAGGTCGTGAATGACCAGGAGAGCTCAGCAGAATTGCCGGCTATGTCATTTCCCCTCACGTCGACGGTGTAGGTGGTGTTCAAGGCGAGTGGGGAGCTGGGCGTGAAGGTCACATTGGAGCCTGTCCAAGCAAGTGCACCACTCACTCCGTCAATGACCAAGTTCACCGAGCTCTCATTCATCCGTTCCGAGAAAGACACCGTTATCATAGCATTGACGGAGATATCGCTGCCGACGGGCGAATGGTCGATGATCAACGGTGCTATGGTATCCAGGGTAAATGAGACAGAGGTCTGGTTCCAATTGCCGGCTGCGTCCTCACATTTCACTGACAAGATGTGGCTGCCGTCGAGGAGCGAGGCGAACGAGTGTGAAGTTTCCGCCCCAACGTCAGTCCATTCCCCGCCGTCGATGCTGACCTGATAATCGTTGATTCCGCACACACCTATGGCGCTCCAGGTTGCACTAACCATGGATGAATTCAGCAGCGCGTCCGTCGTCGGGGTAACTATGCGCAGTCCGGGGGCCACGGTGTCGACGCTGAATCTCACCGAAGCGCTGTTTTGGTTCCCAGCCCTGTCGGTTGTTCTTACCGTCACGGTATGATAACCATCAAGGATGCCGGTCAGCTTGAGGCTCGTTCCCGGAACGGTTCTCCAGGGACCGGTATCGACCTGCACCTCGGTCTCGGCAATGCCCGAACCGCTATCGCTGGCCGTCCACGAGACGTTAACCATTCCAGTATTGCTGTATGATAGGTCGTGAGGCAGGACCATGCTGACGTTCGGTCTTGCGGTATCAACGTTGTAGGTCGTTGAAGCGGTCTTCACCTGGCCTTCGTTGCCAGTGGCTTTCAAATAGACCGTGTGGGGGCCGTCGTCGGGGGTGAACATATAACTGGTCTTGCCGGTGACATCGGTCCAGTTCGTCCCGTCGGTGCTGATCTCGATCTTGGCCAGGCCATAGAGGGGATCGCTGGCCGTCCACCTGACCATCACGATGCCGGTATTGTCCCACGACCCTTGCGCTGGAGTGACTATGCTCAGGGTCATAGGCGAGGTGCTCATCACCATCGGCAGATTGTCCTGGGCTCCGGCCCCGCCGTCGATCGCGTAGGGCTGGTCAACGATGCCGTGCGGGGCGACCACGTCCGGACCCTGCCAGTCGCTCCAGTAGTTGCCGGTGGAGGTGATGTTCCAGGCGTTATCGCCGTCATCGTAGGCCTGAACGTACCCATCGTCAGAGCCGGGGGAGGCCTGGTCGTTTCCGACGAACACATTGGAGTACAGGGTATTCCCGGCGCAATCGGTAAGGAAGACGCTGTAGCTCGATGAATCGATAATGATGTTGCCGAGGACCGTATTGTTGTCCGATCCCATCATGTATATGCCCTCATCCGCGCCCTTTATGACGTTCTCCCCCACCAGGTTGGTGCTGGACTCCTCCATCATGATGTTGCCTCCGGTGAGGGTGTTGTCCGAGATGGTGTTCTGGTCTGACACCATCAGGAAGATGCAGCCCATTGCCAGAGGTCCGGAACTGGTCACGGTGTTGCCTGAGATGGTATTGAATTGAGAACTTTCCAGAATGATCCCGCAGGACTGGGGGTCGATGATATCGTTGCTGACTACGCTGCAGTGGTCTGATTCGAACAGATAGATACCGACAGCAGCGTTCTCGATCGAGCTGTCCTCTATGGTCAGATTGGACGAATAGCCCACGAACACGAACCCGCACCTCAGGTCCAGGCCCTTGATGTCGGCGTGTGTGACGTTGAACAGCAGGACCTCGCCGGTGTTCGCGGGCACCGAAAAGCTACCCATGTTGGTGTTCTTGAAGAAACATACCGGCTGCCCGTTGACCGTGTTGGAGGCGGATACGGTCGTTTCGTTTATGCATGCCCGGTCATTGCCATCATCGTCTATCGAGGGCATGACGAGGCAATCGGTGAGATGGTTGCCGTCCAGATGAGCGTTGCTCGAGTCCAGATCTATGCCGGACAGGATTATCCCGTAGATGTTGAGGACGGTGGAGACCACGGTATTGTCGGCGATGTTGCAAGTGCTCGAATCCAGCAGATAGATCCCCTGATAGCAGATACTGTCCGTGAGGGCATTGCGGGAAATTGTGCCATTCACCGATTGTTCGAGAAAGATGCTGTCGACGTTCGCGTCGATGACGGCGTTGTCGGCAACAAGGCTATGGTCGGTTCTCAACAGATGGATACCGTTATCGGCACCAGTGATGGTATTGTTGGAGGCCGTCAAAAGGTTCGAATCCTCGAAGAGGACGTCGTCGCTGAGCGCCCCGTTGACTGTATTATCGGAGATCATGTTACCGTCCGAGCACATTCCGTAGATGCCATACTCACCACCTAAGACAGTGTTGCCAGAGAGAGTATTATTGTTCGACGACGATAGATATATCTCCTCGAATTCGGAATCTCCTAGAGTGTTGTCGGAGACCAGGTTGGTCTCTGATGAGTCGAGATAGACACCGTAGTGCGCACCGCTGACGGTGTTGTACGAAACGAGGTTGCCGTCGGACATGCTCAGGTAGATGCCGCTATCGATCGCCCCGGTGATGGTATTGTGCGAGATGGTGTTGTTGACCGAACCGGAATCCATCTCGATGCCGTCCCATCGTACGCTGGAGATCGTGTTGTTCAGAATGGCATTGTTGTCGGAATCGCTGATATAGAGGCCATCATCGTTTCCGATCATGGCGTTGTTGGCTACCACTATGTTGCTGGACCCTTGCAGGTAGATGTTGCAACCATAGAGGTTCCCGGAGAACGAGTTGTTCTCGATCAAGATGTTGCTCGAACCGGCGATGTCGATGCAGCGTACCGAATCGGTGAAGGTGCAGTTCCTGATGATCAGATTGAGATCGGTGTTCCTGATCATGATGCCCGTTCCCGACCCTCCATCGATGGCAAGATCATCGATGATGAATGGATGCTGTGCTGAACCGTCGCCCGGCCAACTATCGTTGTGCGCTTGGCTCTGGAGGTCCGAATTCTCCTCGATGCTTATCGAGCTCGATGGATCGGTGGCGCTGACCGGAATGGCGGGTACCAGAATGGAGGAGATCGACAGTATCGTAGCGATCAGAATGACCGAACAGAACGTGGACCTCATTTCAGCCGACCTTTTTGCCTTCGATATCATTGGAGGATCTGAAAGATCCCCCTGGGAATCCTAAACGTGTCAGATTTATTACCCAGATATTTAAACGAGGTCGAACCCTTATCAGGGATGATAACCGACGTAACCAGTCTCAGAAATTTCCTTAAGAAGGACGTCAATTGACATAATTCCAACCGGCTGAGCTTAGGGGCTATTGAACCGTTGCTTGAACGGTAAGGCGTCGAACCAAGAAGGGAACGGCAGATTCCGTCCATCGATCCGCTCCGATTGCTGTTTCAATGTAGGGGCAACAATGACCGGGATTATGTTGCCTCGATCTCTTTCGAATCAGGACCGGTCCATCTTCTTCCAGGCTATTGGGATCGAGGAGACAACGCAACGGGTAGGGAACGGATAAGAATGCGGCCGGTTCCGATAGACTGATCACATGACATTTTCTTCTGAGGCATCATCATTGTTCAACGATCCCAACTAAACGCTTCTCTTCGGGTCGGCGATTTCTCCGCCTGTCAGATTGATCCGCAACCGCATTCGAAGCAGACCTGATGATGTTCATTGGGATCCAAGGACAAGCAACCTCCTCCTAACATGATCCCGTTCTTCCCTGGCCAGTCCACTGTCATAGTGTGAAAGGCCGAACCGCACTCGAATGATGCTCTTTTGACGCAACGGGGGCAGCTTCGAGGAATTCTTTATGGGCCAATCATCCTAAAAGGTAACAGACGCAGAGACAAGAAGCGATCTTGAGCCCGTATCCATTTTCAACATACCGTCTACTTTTGTAAGATATTGTGGAAACACGGTTTGGTTGATAGGGCAATTAAAAAAAGAAAAAAAAGAGGAGGCGATGAGGCCTCGTTGTTCCGACGCTCTTACTTCTTCCTGCGCTTCATCACCAGGAACACGGTTCCGAGGAGAGCGAGGATCACAATCACGCCTGCCACGAGCGGCAGGGTGTAATCGGTGCTGGCGTTGGCCGCTGAGCTCTGTGCGCTCAGAGGTGCCATGATGGTCGTCTCTCCCGCGGCTGCGGACACGTTCTGCGTTACGGTCTTGAACCCATCCTTGGTGATGGTCAGCACGTATGATCCGGACGTCACGTTGTCGAACTCAAAGTAGCCGGTGGCGTCGGTCGTGGTGTTCATGCCGTTGCTGAGGCTTACCGTCGCTCCGACGACCGCATTGCCGTTGGAGTCCGAGATCGTGCAGGTTATCTTGCCCTCATCCTTCATCGTTGTGAAGGTCCAGGTCGTGGCGTTCAGCGCCTTCCCGGAGAGGTCCTTGCCGTTGACGGTCACCGTGTACACCGTGTTGTAGGCCAGCACGGAGGTGGGGGTGAAGGTGGCGTTGTCGTGGTTCCAGGATATCGCTCCCGTGACACCGCTGACCACGATCATCGTGGCTGTCTTGTTCATTGGCTCGCTGAACAGGACGGCGATCGTCGCTCTCTTAGACACTCCGCTTCCGATCGGGGTCTTTGCTACCACCGTCGGCGTCGATGACTCGACGGTGAATGAGACCGAGGTCTGGTTGAAGTTGCCCGCCTTGTCGGTGGCCTTTACGTACACGGTGTACGGGCCATCGGACAGGGTCAGGACATGGCTGTTCCCGGTTACGGTGGTCCAGTTCGTTCCGTCAGTGCTGATCTCCGTGTTCGCTATGCCGGAGGTGACATCGCTGGCGGTCCACTGCACGGTCACCGAGCCGGTGGTGTTGGTCGTTCCGTTGCTCGGAGAGCTGATGGCGACGACCGGCTTCACCTTGTCGACGGTGAAAGTGACCGAGGTCTGGTTGACATTGCCTGCCCTATCTGTCACCTTCAATTGCACGGTGTGATGGCCGTCCGCAAGTGTCAGGACGATGCTGTTCCCTGTAACCGTGGTCCAGGCCGCCCCGTCAGTGCTGATCTCCGTCTTGGCGATGCCTGAAATGGCATTGCTGGCGGTCCATTGCACCAGAACCGAGCCGGTGTTGTTGTAAGAGTTGCTGACCGGGGACACGATGGTCAGGTTGGCGTTCGCCGTCGCATAGACAACGGTCACGTTGTCTGAGGCGGTCAGGCCCTGGCTGTCGGTCGCAGTCACGGTGATGTCGTTGATGCCCGTTACCAGTCCGACCGTTGCGGTCCAAGCGGCTGTCCCGCTTCCCTGGCCGGATGCTCCGGAGGCCGCGTTGTGCCAGGCCACATTGTTCAGGACGTAGCCCGTGGTCGTTCCAGAGAGGCTAACGCTGGTGGCGTTGGTGTAGTAGCTCGAATCTGGCGAGAGTATATTCACCGAGAGGGCCACCGGGCTGCTGTCAGCGGCTAGGCCGCCCGCGATCGCGTAGGCGGAGTCGACGATCCCGTCATGGTTCGCGTCCGGTGCCGTCCAGTCTCCCCAGTAGTTGCCAACGGCACCATTGTTCCAGTGGTTGGAGTTGTCATCGAAGGCCTGGACATTGGCCGCGCTGTACGTTGTGTTGGCGCCGTTGTTGCCGATGAGCACATTGCCATCGATCAGGTTGATCGCGCCATTGCATTGGGTCAGGTTGATACCGTAGCTCAGAGAACCGATGATCGTGTTCTTGGTGACGGTATTGCCAAAGGACTTAAGCAGGCTGATGCCCCAGTTGCGGGCACCGTTGATGGTGTTGTTCGAGAGTATGTTGTTGTTCGACAGCAGGGTAGATATGCCCTTCACCGACGAACCGTTCACTGCGTTATCGGATAAGGTGTTGCCGTTAGATGTTTCGACATAGATGCCCTCTCCCAGAGAGTGGAATGCAGTGTTGCGGGAGATGGTGGTGCTGGTCGAATGTGACAGGTCGAGCCCGTCGAAGGTGTCGCGAACTGAATTGTCGGCGACGAAATCGTTCGAGCTGTACATCACCACTATGCCATATGCGGTGCTGTACACGATGTGGTGAGTGACGGTGGTATTGGACACGGTGCTCTGTGATGACTGGTACAACCTTACACCGGAGTGCCACGCATCCACGATCTGGTTCTTGTCATAGGTGCACTGGTTGGACGAGAACGCGTAGATGGCGTCGTATGCGCCGGTTACCACGTTGTTCTGGACCGTGACGTGCGAGCACCAGAAGAGCACCGCTCCGCCGTGCATGTTCAGGCCGTTGACATCGGCGTAGGTCACGTTAAGCAGGACGACCTCGCCCGCGCTCGAGGGGACCGAGGCGTTGTCCATGTTCTGGTTCTTCAGGAAGAACACTGACGCGCCGTTGACGGTGTTGCTCGAGGTGATCGTTATGCCATCGATGTAGGCTTGCATGCCGCTGCTGCTGTCGACGTGCCTGAGCTCGATCGAGCAGTCAGTGAGCTTGTTCCCATCCATGGAGGCGGTGGTCGAATACAGGTAGATACCGTGGGTTCCCATCGCTCCGGTGATGGTGTTGTTGTCGATCAGTATGTTGCTGGAATCGAATATCTCGATACCGTAAGTCGAGTTATAGATGGTGCAGTTGTTGATCGAGACGTACATGCTTACATTGCCCATCATTATGCCCGGGCCTCCAGACCCGTCTATGGCCAGATTGGCGATGACCTTCGGATCCGAGGACGTTCCGGTCCCTGGGTACACTGATAGGTCTGAGTTTCCATTTATGACGATCGGGCTTGATGGTGTCGGCGAAGCGCTCACCATCGCTGCCCCAAACACGCTCATCAGCATGGCGATGGACAAGATGGCTGTCAAAAACTTGGTCCTCATAAGATTATCCCATTCGTTAAGCAGAATGGCAATATATTAACGTAATCGAAGGACTCACAAACAGAAATGACCCGAAAGTTAGCCAAAAGTGGTCTCCGGTAACGATTTATCGTTCCATTAATTTCATAGTTCGTTACCCGGGTGAAAGGCAAAATATACCAAAACCGATATGCCGTCGCCCATTTTCCTAGAGCGTACGATTATTTTCTCTTCCTGGCTCGCCTCGACCCTTCCCGAAGGTTCGTTCCGAGGAAACATTGGAGGCGCGAAAATGTTAAAACCACCTAAGAACCGTTTTTTTTAGAAGTGGTCAGGTCGATCAGCATTTGCGAAGTTTTTCATGGACTCGGACAATCACCGGCTCATTCGATGAATATCCAAGGCTTCCGGACCAAATGCAATAGCTGACAATACGGAATAGTCTCCGCAATATGAACTCGGACAAAACGCTACCAATTTAATGACCGCGGCCTCGTAATTAGGGATGAATAGGTTTGGACCGCCTCCATCATGGCCGCGGAAAGGGGAATAATGCGCGCACCATGTCGACGAGTTGGACGCCCGAGCAGTGCTGGAGCGTCATGCATGCCCCGGCACCTGCTTCAGCGCTCAGTCCACATGGCCGACCTCGCCGCTTTCCGCCAGATCGAGACCTTCCTTTTCCTCCTCCTCGGTCACCCGGAATCCCACAGTTCGGTTGATGATCCAAACTATCGCGTAGGTGACGACGAACGCATACACGGCCGTAATGACAACCACCATCAATTGTGTGCCGAACTGCCCTGCATTCCCGAACAGCAGGCCGTTATTGCCTGAGGGGTTGATGACCTTCTCAGCAAAGATCCCAGTAAGGAGAGCACCCACGAAACCGCCGATGCCATGCGCAGGCCAGACCCCCAGGGTATCATCGATCCTGGTATAGTTGTGCAGCCAATACAGGGCGAAATATGTGGCCAGGCCGGCTATGATGCCTATGGCAAGCGCGGATATCGGTCCCACGAAACCGCTGGCCGGGGTTATGGCCACAAGCCCGCACACCGCTCCGGTGGCAGCCGACATCGAGCTCGGTTTTTTCTTCTCCGCCCAGCTGAGGAAGAACCAGGTCAATCCCCCGGAAGCCGCTGCGGTGTTCGTGACCACGAAGGCGCTTGCCGCCAGCGGCGAGGCGCCCAGCGCGGACCCGGCATTGAAACCGAACCATCCGAACCACAGCAATGCCGCGCCGATCAGCACCAACGGGATGTTGCTCGCAGGCGTCTCCTGACGGGGCTGGATATCAAAACGGCGGCCTATCAGAAGTACTGCGGCGAGAGCCGAGAATCCTGCGCTCACATGGACCACGGTGCCTCCGGCAAAATCGAGGATGCCCATCTGGTGCGCCCATCCTCCTGCCCCCCACACCCAATGGGCGATGGGATCATAGACGAACGTTGCCCAAACCAGCGTAAAGATGACCAGCGCCTTCATCTTGACCCGCTCGGCGAACGCACCGATGATCAGCGCAGGCGTGATTATGGCGAACATCGCCTGGAAAATCATGTACACCAGTTGCGGGATGGTGCCCGCGTAGGCAGGGTTCGGGGCGAATCCCACTCCGTTCAGTCCGACATAGTTAAGGCCGCCGATGATGCCTCCATAATCGGAACCGAATGCCAGGCTGTAGCCGAAAAGCACCCACTGGACGCTGATCAGCGCCAGTATGATGATCGACTGATTGATCACCGTGCTGACGTTCTTCGAGCGTACTCCGCCCCCGTAGAACAGCCCCACGGCCGGCGTCATGATCATGACCAAGGCGGCAGCCGCAAGCATCCAGGCGGTGTCACCGGCACTGATGCTGCTGGGAATGAAATCGCCAGAGGAAGCACCGGCGAAAAGGATCGTCAATCCCGAGAATATTATTCCGACCACCAGGATCACTATCGCGGCGCTCGTCAGTCTTTTCATCGAGCTGTCAATTTGGCAGGACCGCTTATTTTTAGGTTACTAGTCGCGAAAGTCCGAGAGATAACGTTCCCAGCCTGACATCTGGATGGTTATCAGCCGCACTGAACGGAGCCCCCCGGGGAACTTCATCGAGGACCGGATGTTGGATCGCCCTGGACATTCTGACGCAGGATGCGTCCCGAACACCAAAGCACTTGTCTGTGTCTCGCTGGATATTATTATCAGTGACCATGCCTCGATGCTGCATAATGCACTCATTCATCACCAAATGTGGAAGCAGTTCCATTTTTTTACGAACAACAATTATATCCTTACCCGACAGATGATTTGACAAAGGCCGAAATGATGTAAATCATTGCCTTTGGGGTGATCTAATGTCCATAGCAGATTCCATCAAAAAGGACCATGACGAATTCAGGGCCATGATAGCAAAACTTCAGAAGACTACGGTAAGGGATTCGGAGGAGAGACGAAGGACTTTCTCCACCCTTAGGCGGAACGTTTTTGCCCACTTCAAGGCAGAGGAAGGGACCGTGCTTCCAGAGATGCTGAAGGTCGATGACCTAAAGATATTGGCCATGGACCTCATGGAAGAGCATAGAGCGATCCGGGGATTGTTCGACGGCGTCAAGGCGACCAGATGTGATGATGAAATGTGGCTTTCCAGATTGACACCGGTCGCCGGGCTGCTGGCGATACACATGGGAAAGGAAGAGAACATGGTGATTCCGGCTGCTCCGAAGTACTTCACCGATGCCCAGCTCGATGCCCTGGGAAGGGTGTTCGAGACCATCGAGACCAAGGAGCTCGGGCAGATGGTGACAGCGTAATGCTGGGAGCACGTGCACACTCCGATCCATATGAGAGGATCGGACCAACTCCTTCCGATTTTGCCGCTACTGACCAGCGGACGTCTCAACGACAATGAAGGCGGTCAAGAGATCATCACATCACGATTCCTGAGATTGACCGGGTCTGCCGACGACTCATTCGAACAGTTTCCCGAAACGGTCGTTCTTACCCTTCGATCGATCAGCAATTGAAAAGCGATCAACAGTAGAAGAAGGGTGGGCTCTATCCGCATATTGGCCGCATCGATCGGCGGCCTTCTAGCTTCGCATCCATTCCGCCTTCATGGAAGTTCTGAAGAGACCGTCACGTGGTCAGGAAAGTGAATGGGACATCATTCTCGAAGAGTCGCAGACATAGTCCTCACTTCGGATTGGATGGGTCCAACTAATGGCTCTTTAAAAGTTCGCACTCAAATTTTCTTAAAAGAATTGGGTTTATCGTTAATGTAGGATTATCAACCATTGAAATCCCGAAAGAATTTCTTAACGGTGACGTTCAGCAGACCTTCCTGACCTCGAACCTGCAATGGTCGTCGCCCATGGCATAGCAATGCGTCTCGATCGCATTCATCTCCTTGCCTAGGTGTTTTGAAAAGACCGTCTTAAGGATACCGGAATCGAACGCGCAGGCGGGCCTGCCCAGGATCGGCAGGTCCTGGCATTCGAAGCAGTCATAGATCCGGATGGTCAACGGTTCGGCGCTCTCGATCTCTATCTTTCCCAAGCTCTGCGCTTTCCAGAACGAGGACAGATTCTCAAGAAGGACGCCGATATCTGGATCGGCCACCTTACGGTAGAGCACCTCTCCCACCTTCATTCCTGCATCATGAAGTATCGGATCGATCTCTATGCCTTCGTTCAGCAGAGAGACCCTGAAGGTACGGAACATCAGCCTGAGGAATGTGAAAGGGTCGCCAGACCCGAGGGAGTAACCGGAAATGTAATCCTCGACGTCTTTGTCCGCTCTTTTCCTTTTCGACAGTCCTCCGAGATAATTTGATCTGATGAAGAAAATCTTCTTTCGTGCGTCGCAGACATCCTCCCGCGACCCGATGATTTCCTCGAAGAGCAAGGCCCTTGAGATGGACCGAGACGGTGGACTTCGCTTTTCCCAGGGAAGCAACGATCTCATCGAAGCTCATCTCCTTTTCGAGCAGCATCGACAAGATGCTCATCCGGACCTGGCTATCCACCGTCCTGGTCCCGCCCGGAGTGGCGTACATCTCAATGGCCATCTCCAGCAATACGTAATCCTACCAGTAGAGGACACAA
>CAWDCQ010000044.1:0-16853 GCA_963800775.1 uncultured Methanomassiliicoccales archaeon
CGGTCGAAATGTTGTCAAAGTCAATGTGCTTGACCTTCTCCTTCATCACAGTCTTCTTGGACAGTTCGCTTTTCTTTGCCAAAGATTATCCCCCGCTTACATATGAATCTAGTATTTCAAACTTAAAGAATGACATCGTTCCGCGATGCGTTCTCATTGCTTTTCCGGCGCCTTCCTGGGCCGGCTGCAAATGGCGTAATCGTCGCCGTCGAAAAAGACATCCAGCTCCGGGTGCTCGGCCTGGATCTCCTCGATCTTTTTTAACACCTCGCGCAACGTGAAGTCGCTGTTCCGGTCCAACTTTACGTGCACGCGTTTCTCCATACCTACACCTGGCCAACAGCCCGATTCCCTCTAAGATAGGTCGGAGAATATATATCCTTTTTTGGAGGTGGGTCGAAAATTGTGGAATCATGACCGGCGTTGCGCCGCAGCCTGGCCACCCCCCGCGCCCTTCGGTGACGACAATAATGACGTCTCCCAAGGAGAACAAGATTTGAACCGTTTTCAACGCCCCGAAACCGCTTGGACGAACGGTCGCCGGAGACCGGAAAAGACGACGTTCCGCAAGCTCCGGAAACCCACTTAATATCGATTGTAATAGCAGGGAAGAACCTCTTATATAGAGGTCTGGACCGTCCTAAACCATACCCATCTTTCACGTTATAAGGAAACTAAAATGGCTGCTAGCAAGAAATTGGACGTGGCCGAAGCGGTTCGATACGACCCGGGCACATCCCGGCGTGGCTAGCGCAGCCTCCAAGGCCCCCGAAGGGGGCGACATCAGGTCCTGGCTGGAGGGCGGGGACGATTTTTCACCTGGCTGAACGAGGGCGCGGAAGAGCCTAACGGCGCAGACAAGAAACAGATCGCCGTGGTCGAAGCAAGCTCCGAGTACATCACCGAGCTCAACGACAAACTGAAGAAGTACGAGGACGAGCTGCGCCTGCTAAAGCAGAAGCTGGCGGAGGCGTTCATGGAGAACGCCACGGAATCCTCGGGCAAGGACGTCGAGGTGGACCTGGGCCGGAAACTGCAGGAGCTGATCGAGGCAAAGGACCGCCTTGGGCTGGAGGTGGACCGGCTGCAGACGCTGAACGACGAGATCAAGCAGCATTTCCAACAATCACTGGTCAACGTTTCAGAGGACAAATCGTCCCTGCTCATGAAGGAGATAGAGCTCAAGGAAAAGGAGTCCAAGCTCCTGACCCGGGTGAGGGAGCTGGAGCTCAGGCAGAGGGAGGCATCAAGCTACACCTCCAAGGAGGTCGAGGCGAACCTGGAGGAGCGCTTCCATACCGAGCTCAGGCAGAAAGAGACGGAGTGGCGTTCCAAGGAGCAGGGGCTGCTGGGCCGGATCCAGGACATGGAGAAGGAACTTCTCCGCCTATCCATGGACCTCAAGCTCAAGGACGACAAACTGAAGATCTCCGGACTGGGCAAGCCGGACATCGAGAAGGCCATATCCCAGAAGTACGAAGAGCTCATGGCCAAGGAGAAGGAAACGGCCATAATGCAGGGCGAGCTCGACCGGATGAAGATCCAGATACGGGAGAAGGATGACGAGCTGAAGAAGATCAAGGACGTCATAACCTACAAGGAGGATGAGCTGAACCGCCGCGAGGAGGACATGATGTACCGGGAAAAGGTCCTGTCGGGCGAGAAGCGAAAGTTCGAGGAGACCCGCAAGGAGCTCAGCGGTACCGACGAGGTGGAGCTCAAGAAGCGCATCGAGGAGCTCCGCAACGAGGTGCAGAAGAAGGAAGAGGACGTGCGGGCCAAGGAAAGGTTCCTGAACGCCAAGGCGGAAGAGATCCGGATGCGCGAGTCCGGCGTGATCGAGGACGAGATCAAGGCCCGCGAGAAGGACGTGGTGCTGGAGGCCACCAGGCCAAGGTCAAGACCGGCAACACCCGGCTCGACGACCTGCTGCTGGGCGGGATACCGTTCGGTTCCAACATCATGGTGCACGGCCCCCCGTTCGTCGGCAAGGAGGTCATGGTCAACACGTTCATAGCGGAGGGGCTGAAGAAGGGCATCCCGGCCCTCTGGGTCATCACCGACAAGACCCCCAAGGACATACGCGAGGAGATGAAGTTCGTGCTCTCCGGCTATGATGAGTACGAACGGAAAGGGCTGGTCCGGTACATCGACGCCTTCTCTCGTTCGATGGGCGACGATTCCAAGGACGCCTACACGGTCTACATCGAGGAGCCCACTGACCACGAAAAGATCTCGGAGGCGGTGGAGACCATCACCAAAGCGTTCCGCGAGAGCCACGAGTACTACCGCATGGCATTCCGTTCCATCTCGACATTGATCGCCTACTCCGACCCGAACACGGCGTTCCGCTTCCTATCGCCACTTTGCGGAAAGCGGAAGCGGGACAAGGCGGTCTCGATGTTCACGGTGGAGAAGGGCATGCACGGCGAGCAGGAGATCCAGATGCTCGGCTCGATAATGGACGGCATGATCGATTTCAAGGTCGACCAGCTGAAAACCTTCTTCTCAGTGCAGGGCATCAGCGAGGTTCAGTCCCGGGCCTACATCCGGTACACCGCCTCGAAGCACGCGCTGCAGATCGGGTCCTTCGCTCTCGACCACATCAGGTGAGGAAAGACAGTCCGAAAAAGGAAGCGGAAACGCTGAAGCGTTTCGCGAGGACTACGCGACCTCGACCCCGCTCCCTGGCTTTATGGCGCCCTTCTTCTGCACGTTGATCTGCGGCAGCGGGAAAGGCGGGGGGAGCTTGATGTCGCGCGCCACGAGCAGCGCGGTCGGGAGGCAGTTGGCCACGATGGTGTTGTGCACGATGTTGGCCTCTTCCACCGGCATGGAACCATCCTTGGTCCACTCCGTCATGATGGCCTCCGCATTGCCATCGCCGATGATCTGGCCCTCGATCTTGATGTAGCCCATCCCGGTGTAGTTGGCGGTGAAACGGAAATCGACGGACACGGTGTCGTCGGATAAACGCATCACCTGGGTGATGCTGCTGTTCTGGTCGATGCGTATGTTGGTGATGCGCTCTCCGGATTTGTTGAATCGCTTCGCCTCGATGACGCTCATCTCGAAGGACTTGACCTGCATGTTCACCATGCACCTTATCCGTGCATGCGATATCAAACCTTTGCTGTCTTTGATAAGATGATAAGAAGTGCCGCAGGCCGGGCTCGAACCAGCGACTTCAAGGTCTTCAGCCTTGCACTCTCCCAGCTGAGTTACTGCGGCTTGGCGGTCAGAGAAAGTGGAGGACCATTATAAAGGTTGGCATGGGGCCGGTCCGGGCCGAAAGCGCCGGATCAGGGGCAAATGAGGCCGATAACGTAGGTTCAGAATGGTCATCTGGAGCATGCGTGGCCCGGAAGCTTCCATGATTTCATTAATAGCCAGGCAAGAACTAATGTTTATATACTCACGATCCGCTCCTTTCTCGTTACGATTTTGAGGAACCAGCATGGTCAAAGCTGCCTTTAGAAAAAGGGTTCTGAGCAGGTCTAGCCGAGCTCGATGCCTTCGCCGAGACGAAGAAGGGATAGCCTCGGTCATAGGCACCATCATGGCCTTGCTGATATTCCTGACCTTCATGTCCATGTTCGTCAACACCTACATCCCGATATGGATGAAGGAGAACGAACGCCTGCATATGAACGAGGTGCAGGACCAGATGGGCGAGATCAAGGGCAAGATCGACAACCTAATCGTCAACGCTCAGGTGACCGGAACGAGCACGGTGACCACCTATGAACCGCTCACCATGGGGGCGGATGGCATTCCGCTCTTCGCCTCCGCCACCGCCGGTGCGGTCATACTCAGCCCCACTGGAACCAGCTCCACCAGCGCCAACCTGGTGTTCAACTACACATCGAACGCCCAGAAGATATCCATCAACGAGGTGGGCGGCGGGAAGCTGGAGTTCTACGCCCCCAACCGGTACTATGTCGGTCAGTGGCTGGCCTATGAGAACGGCGCTCTCATCGTGAAGCAGGACGCCGGGCAAACGATGAAGGCGACACCGTCCCTGGAGATAACCAAGTCCGGCAACGTCTTCAACGTCGCATTCACCCAGATCGACATCATCGGCACCAACTCCACCATGGCCGGGACCGGGGTGGCCGGGGTCAACATCAATCTGATCTATCTGGACACTCAGACGTACACGCCCCACTGGGGATCGGGAACGAACCAGAACACCACCGTGTTCAACTTCAACACGATCTACAACGTGTGCCTCATGGACTTCATGAACCAAACGATGAAGGCGGCCGATCCGGCGGCGAACCCGCCCGCATACACACCGTGGACCAACGGTCAACTGGCAGGGAGCGTGCAGACCGTCACCGTGTCCAAAGGAGCCACGACGGAGTTCAAATTGACCGATAAGATCTTGCCGGGCCTTTCCCACATGGTCACCCTCCAGGTGATCAACACAGGAACCCTGGAGGTCAGGCCCGCGCCAGCGTGCAGCTGGACATCAACGTTTGAGGTTTCAGAATGACTACAGATGCAGATCCAGCGGCCCGCGGCGACGGGGGTCGGGGCCAGCCGCCCAAGGAGAAGACCATGGAGAAGGCCAAGGAGGGCTACATGCGTTTTCTCAAGAAGGTCGCCCCGAACCGCGGGATCAAGGTCATGCTCTCCGCCAAGATGGTGGAGCAGAAGCGCCTCCAGAAGGGTTCGCAGGTCACGGAGATCCCGGAGATCAAGAACCCTGCCATAGAGGTCCTGGAAATATATCCGGTCCAGGAACCGTACAGTTATGTCCGGGTCTCGTTCAACAACGAGAACAGCGAGTACATGTACGAGGCCATCGAGCCGGAACTGAGCCGGGAGGAGCGGGACCTGCTGGCCCTCATCAAGGATACGCTGCAGCGCACCTTGGGCTACGAGTGGAAGAAGCTCACCTCGCTGGACAAGGAAGAGTATCTGCGGGAGAGCGTGGACTCGTTCGTCCAGACCAGGGGCATAAAGGTCGAGCCGATCACCAGGAAGAAGCTCGGCTACTACATCATCCGGGACTTCGTCGGGCATGGGGTGATCGATGTCCTGATGCGCGACGACGACATCGAGGACATTTCGTGCGACGGGTTCAACATCCCGATCTTCGTGTCCCACCGGAAATACGAATCGGTGCGGTCCAACGTCATATTCGACAACGAGGACTCGCTGAACAACTTCGTGGTCACGCTGTCGCAGAGGAGCGGAAAACAGATATCGGTGTCCAGCCCCATCCTAGACGGCACGACTATAGAAGGCCACCGTATCCAGGCCACCTATTCACGGGAGGTGACGACCCGGGGTTCGACGTTCACCATCCGGCGGTTCAAGCACCGCCCCTTCACCCCGGTCGACCTTCTGAAGTACAAGACCGTCTCCCCGGAGATGATGGCGTACCTGTGGCTGGGTGTGGAGAACGGGGAATCGATGATCCTGTGCGGGGGCACGGCGTCCGGCAAGACCTCCGCGCTGAACTCCCTGGCACTTTTCATCCCGCCCGGCGCCAAGATCGTCTCTATGGAGGACACCAGGGAGATCAACCTGCCGCACGACAATTGGATCCCGGGCATGACCCGTACCGGCGTAGGAGAGAAGGACCGGGACGGCAAGTCGGCGGGCGAGATCGACATGTTCGACCTGGTCCGCGCGGCGCTGAGGCAGCGCCCCAACTACATCATCGTGGGAGAGGTCAGGGGAAAGGAGACCTACATCATGTTCCAGGCGATGGCCACCGGGCACACCACCTATTCCACCATGCACGCCGACTCGGTCAAGTCGATGGTGAACAGGCTGGAGAACCCCCCCATCAACTGTCCCAGGATACTGCTCACGGCGCTGCGGAACGTCCTGATCCAGGCGCAGGTGCGGGTGGGCAACGATCTGGTGCGGCGGATGAAGCAGATCATAGAGATCGTCGGTTTCGAACCGGAGACGAACGAGCTGATCACCAACACCGTCTACGAATGGGACCAGGCCACGGACCGGTTCATCTACAAGGGCCATTCCTTCCTGTTCGACAAGATCATGGAGATGAAGTCCCTCACCCACGACGAGATGATGATGGAGTTCCAGAAGCGGATCGAGGTTATCAACTACATGGTGCTGAAGGACATGACCGATTACCGCAAGATCTGGGCCATCACCAATGCATATTACAAGGACCCCGAGAAGACGCTCGGCCGGGTCAGGAAGGAGACCGAGGAGGCGAGCAAGAATGTCTCCTGAGATCTCGGACATGTTCTCCAAGGTGGACTCGGGCAAGTCCACATATATGAAGACCAAGAAGATAGGGGAGCACAAGAAGGAGCTCGGACCCCGGGTGATAAGGCTGCCCGAGGGCGTGGTCCCGGACTACGTCAAGCTCACCAAGTACCAGGAGTTCTGCTGGAGGACCATCGGGAAGATCGTTCGCCTGCGGGCGAAGCCCAACCCGAAACAGGAGGCGCTGCTGCTCCAGGCGCACATGCGCATGCGGCAGGAGGAGTTCGTCGCCTACGTCTGGATGACGACCTTGATCGTCGCCGTCATCACCATCCTGATCAGCCTGTTCTTCGGCACCCTCTTCATCACGGTGCTGAACATCAGCCCGGCCCTGGCGCTGGTCTTCTCGCTGATGGTGGTGGTGATCCCCACCCTGATGACGTACGTGGTCCTCAACTCCACTCCCGCTTCCAAGGCCAAGACCAGGAAGCGAGACATCGACAAGCGCATCGGTCCGGCCATGTCGTTCATCTCTGCCATGGCCTCGGCCGACGTCAACATCGACGTGATCTTCAAAGAACTGTCCCGCCAGCCCATCTACGGCGAAATCCAGAAGGAATCGGAATGGATCACCAGGGACACGGAGCTGCTCGGCATCGACATCCTGACCGCCATCGGCAAGGCGGCGCAAAGGACCCCGTCGCAGCGGTTCCAGGAGTTCCTGCAGGGCGTGGTCACGACCTCCACCTCGGGCGGTCAGCTGAAACCCTACTTCCTGCAGAAGGCGGAGCAGTTCGAGAAGGAGCACAAGCTCGAGATCCGCGGACAGCTGGAGACCCTGGGCCTCATGGCCGAGTCGTTCGTCACGGTAGTGGTGGCGTTCCCGCTGTTCCTGATCGTCATCATGGCCATCATGGCCATAGTGCCTGGTGGCGGCGGCAGCGCCGGGACCACGGTCACGCCTGCTTTACGCCGTGGTGGGCCTGATGGTGCCGATGTCCCAGTTCGGTTTCATCTTCTTCATCTGGAACATCACGAAGGAGTCGACGATGTGAGGTGCTCAAATGGCCACTGAAAAGAACCCGGAGATCATGGACCTTAAGCAGCTCAGCAGCCATAAGAAGGACTACACCAAGACGACCCTGATGGTCGGATTGCTGATCGGCTTCATCTTCTTCTTCATCGGTTTCCTGGACGCCATGGCGGCCTGGAGACCCCCCTCAACTGGATAGACTACGTGGCGTTGGGACTGATGGGCATCTCCGGACCGTACGGGTTCTACACGACGTACAAGAACAAACAGGTCCGGAACATCGAGGCCCGCCTTCCCGACTTCCTCAGGGATGTGGCCGAAGCGGGCCGGTTCGGGATGACCCTGGCCGAGGCGATCAAGGTTTCGTCCGCGAAGGTACGGGCCCCTGACGCCGGAGATCCAGCGCATGGCTGCCCAGATCGAATGGGGCGTCCCCGCGGCCGAGGCGCTGAGACTGTTCGCGGAGCGGGTCAACACCCCCCTGGTCAACCGGATGATTCCGATCATCATCAAGGCCAACGACGCCGGCGGCAGCGTCGCGGACGTGCTCTCGATGGTGGCGCACGACGCCCGCGAGAGCATGCTGGACCAGAGCGAGCGCAGTCTGGAGATGTCCGACCTACACGGTGGTCATATACGTGGCGTTCGCGGTGTTCCTGGCCACCATATTCATCCTCAACGCCACCTTCCTCCCGAAGATGGCGGAAGCGGGGGCCCAGGTCTCCTCCGGAGCGGCCGCGGCTGGCATCACCAACATGCCGGCCACCATCAAGACCGACATCATCCCGCAGATCCAGCTGATATTCGTCATATCGGTGGTCATCCACGCGTTCGGCGACGGCATCCTGGCCGGCGTTCTGCAGGACGGCCGGATCGCCAACGGGCTGAGGCATTCGTTCATCATGGCTCCATCGGGCTCATCGGAACTAAACTGGGAGGCACCTGAGATGGAAGCGACCAAGGAACCAGGCAGGCAAGGCCAGGGTCTCGAAGAAGAACCGCGGCGCCGGCGCCAAACTGTCCGCCAGGCAGGACTCACCGGCAGGTACCTGGGGTTCATGCTGAAGATAAGGGGCAAGCCGATGAAGGTCATGCAGCCGTCCGAGGCGAGGCCCCGCGAGACCGAGTCGGCACCATCACCGACGTGCCGAAGATAGCGGAACAGAACGTCGACGAGGTGGAGATCACCCCGGTGCTCAGACCTACTCGTTCGTCCGCATCAAGTTCGACAACACCTCCTCGGAGTACATCTACGAGGTCATCGAGCCGCACCTCACCGATGATGAGATGTATCTGCTGGACATGCTGAAGTCATCCCTCATCATGACGCTGAACCTGACCGTCAGGAAGAGCCCCAAGGAGAAGCTGGAGATCCTGCGCAAGGCCACGGACGAACTGCTCAAGGGCCTTCGACGTGAACCCGAACCTGTTGTCCAAGGAGCGCATAATCTACTACCTGCGCCGCGACTTCGTCGGCTACGGCGTCATCGACGTCATGATGCTGGACGCGAACGTCGAGGACTGTTCCTGCGACGGCGTCAACATACCGCTGACATAATCCACCGCAAGTATGGCTCCATCAAATCGAACGTCAAGTTCGAGAAGGAGGACGAGCTCGACTCCTTCGTGGTCTGGCTGGCGCAGAAGTGCGGAAAGCACATCTCGGTGGCCACCCGATGCTGGACGCGACCATCCCGGACGGTTCCAGGCTGAACGCGACGCTGGGCATGCACGTCACCAAGAGGGGTTCGTCCTTCACCATCAGAAGGTTCAAGGAGAACCCGTTCACGCCCATAGACCTGCTCAAGTTCAAGACCATGAACACGGAGATGATGGCCTACCTGTGGATCTCGACCGAGTTCGGCTGGTCGATGCTGGTGTGCGGCGGTACCGCGTCCGGAAAGACGACCACGCTCAACGCTGTCCTGCTCTTCATCCCCCCGCAGAAGAAGATCATCAGCATCGAGGACACCAGGGAGCTGAACCTGCCGCACGAGAACTGGATCCCTGGCCTGACCAGGGAAGGTTTCGGGGGCAAGAAGGCCAACAGCACCGGTTCGGTGGACATGTTCGACCTTCTGACCGCGGCGCTGAGGCAGCGTCCCGACTACCTGATGGTCGGTGAGGTGAGGGGCAAGGAGGCGTACGTCGTCTTCCAGGCCATGGCCACCGGCAAGACGTCCTATTCCACGTTCCACGCGGAGGACGTCCAATCGATGGTCCACAGGATGGAGAACGACCCGATCAACCTGCCCCGGGCCCTGATGACCGCGCTGGACATCGTCATGCTGCAGGCCCAGGTCAAGGTCGGCACCAAGATGACCAGGAGGGCAAGTCGCTGACCGAGATCGTGGGCAATGGACGCGGAGACGGTGAAGCTAATCACCAACGCGGTGTTCACCTGGAACCCGGCCGACTACAGCTTCAATTTCTCCGGCCATTCGTACATCTTCGAGAAGGTCAGGACCATCAAGTCCTGGTCGCCGAGGGAGATGGAGCGGGAGGTGAAGCGCCGCGTAGAGGTGCTGGAGTACATGAAGAAGACCGGCGTGGACAACTACCGGCAGGTGGCCCGGATCATCTCCGCCTACTACAAGAACCCGGAACGGGTGGTCAATGAGATCCGGGAAAAGATGACCGCGGTCCAGCCGATGAACGCACCATCGACCCATTAGTCCGGGTCGCGACTATTTTTCATTCAATTTAAGCAGCTGAAGCTGTCGCAGCATGTAAGGCAAGAAGATTTCTCTTGCAATCTGTGACGTTACGACGCTCGAACGCCCTGTTCCGCTCAGGAGTGCCAAGGAATCAAACTTCTCAAGGCCTGCTTCGACCAGCGTTTGCGCTGGTGACATGCAGAACGATAAAAAAAGGAAGGGTTTGGAAAGGGGTTTGACGCTCACTCTTTCTTCTTTTCCTCGCGGCCGGATCACTGGATTGCTCTGGCTGGTCCGGAGCGTCCTTGATGACCTTCTTCGGGATCATCTTCCGTTCCGATGAACGCTTGACGATCTTGCGGAAGGGCTTGGCCGGCTCTCCCGCCTCTCCGACCTGGACGGTCTCCGGGGCCTTGTCGAACACGGTCCCGCACTTGGAGCAGATGGTCGCTCCCTTCGGGTTCAGGATCCCGCATGCCGGACAGGACACCGAGCCGACCTTGCGGCTCTCTTCCTGCTTGGTCACCCAGACCTCAAAGGGCAGGTAGGCCGGCTCGGTCTTGAGCCAGTCCATGAACTTGTCCTCAGAGTACTTCTTGCCCAGGGCGGCCTTGGCCTGCTCCCGGAAACCGTTCGACGTACTCCTCGTACTGGCGCCTCATGGAGACGGTGTAGTCGTTCTCGGAGACCTCTTCCACCGGTTCGGTCATGAACTTCGCGCCGCACTCCGGGCATTCCTTTGACCGGGCCGGTATCCATGTGCCGCACTCGGAGCACTTGGCCGTCTCGGTCTCGAACTCGGTACTGCACCTGGGCAGCGTTTCGAGCTCTCCGGTATGAGCGCGCCGCATTCGCCGCACTCCACCATCTTGCCCAACCCGTACTTGTACAGGTACACCGAGAAGACCAGGATGACCGCGAACACGATGGCCGCTATCAGCCCGAACATCCAGAGCGGGACCGACTGGGGCTTGAATATCTCCACGACGTTGATGGGCGTCGTAGCGGAGTAGCCGGCACCCGAGTTCAGCGTCACGCTGACCGTGTGGGAACCGGACCGGTCGGTGGGAATGAAGACGTAGCCGCTGTACTGGCCGGCGGCGTTGGTCGTGGAGGGTATGGACGATCCCACTTGGAGCCCGCCGGCATCCAGCAGCCTTATGGTCACGGATTGGTTGGCGAGCGGGAAGCTTCCGTCACTGTTAGTGATCGTGCCGGACACGTATATCGAGTCTCCGGGCTGGAAGTCGGTCTTGGCCCCCACGCTGATCGAGATCAGCGGGTTGCGGCAGGTCGACCGTGAACATCCTGGAATCGATATCGTTGGTCATGTTCGACCCATCGATCACATTCCTCGAGTTCACCTCGACCACCAGGGAGTATGTCCCGGCGGTCACGTTGACGATCCAGGGGAATGAGACCAGGGTAGAGGCCCCGCTGTTCAGGTCCACCGTCTCCTTCTTCAGGAAGGTGGTGAAGTTGTCGGCATCGATGACGTACACATCCAATTCCGCCCCGGTGGCCGCCTTAACGCCCTGGTTCGCCAGCCTGAACGTGATGTTGATCATCTGTCCCTCAATGGCCTCGGTTGTGTTGTTTCCTTCCGAGGACTTGACCGAAACGCCTCCAGGGAACCACAGGTCCGCCCGGTTATCGATCACCAGCAGAGAGCTGGCGACTATGTTGTTGGTGTAGTTCGTTTCCACGATCGGTGTATCGGTCACGTTGGTGAACGGATTGACCTCCACGTTCATCGTCCGGCTCTGATTTCTTCCGGCGCCCTCGGCCACGGATGCTATCCAGGGCATTTGGACGTCCACGGTGGTCCCCGAAGCGATGGTCGGGACCACTACCTGACCGATCTGGGTGCCGTTCTTGGGCGAGCCCAGCCAGAACCGTACCAGGAAGTCGGTCGCCGCCGATTCGCCGGTGTTCATGACGGTCGCATCAAGGGTGACCGAGTCGCCCAGGAAGACCTGCGTGACCCGGGTCCCTGTGCTGCTCAGCTTGAATTGAAGGTTCGTCGCCACCAGGTCAGGACTGTTGAGCACGTGAATGACCAGGCTGGCCTGGTTGTTGGCCTTGGATGTTTCCGGCATGGTGTTCTTTTCATCCACCGCGACTGTGATGTTGTGGTCGCCCGGCAGCATGTGCTCCCATAGCATCAGGGCTGCCCCGGTCTGGCCCTTCTTAAGCGCAGGCATAGAGAAGTTACCGATCAGGGTCTTTGAACCATTGAAGACGTCGTAGAAACTTACCACTACCGACTGGCCCATGTCATTGCCTGAGTTGGTGACGTTCGCGATGATTGTCACAGTCGTATTGGTCAGCGGAACAGCTGGATTGACCGAAATGCGGCTGGGGATGATGCCGAGGTCAGGCAGACCTACGGACAACGTCGGGAACACCAACGATCGAGCATCGTTGTTGCTTACCATGTTGGGGAAGTGGGCCAAATTGGTCGAAATGCCTCCGCTGCCCGGGGCCAGAACGAACAACCCATCGGAATCCCGGAACTGGAACACTAGGTCATAGTCAAATGGTCCCTTCATGGAATTAGAGCTGTTGAGCACATCGCTAAGGAGCGGGATATGGGCGATTCCGAATGCTCCGGTCCTGTTGAAGTTAGCGCTGGTCTTTCCGAGGTAGTTCAGGATCGCCTGTGGCGGAGCCGATGTGGTTCCGGCTTGGTTCAGGTAGTAGGCCGTGCTCCCAGATCCACTGATGCTGGATGTTATTCCCACATTTCCGACCGGTACCGATTGGCTATCGGTTACATTCAGGTTCGCCCAGCGGTATAAGGCGAATGTAGGTTCTGACCTAATGTCCAACCAGATAGCATCAAACAATACGCTTCCTACTGATAGTGTGTTGTCGTAACGAATCTTGAGATTAGAAAGATCGGCCAGTGAATGCTTGCCGGGTATGGAGAATGAGACCGTTATGTCTCCAGCTGATCTATCCACGATTAGGATGTTGGTATTGTAGTACTTAACGCCATCAAAGCTATAGGCGACGTAACCACCGTTTGAATACCCAACGGACGTTCTATATCTGATATCAATTGAAGAGTTTGCAGCCATTCCCGTTAAATTGCTATTGAAGTGGCTTACTTGCATAACTTTTCCTGTCGCGACAGTGTAGTAGGTTGAATCATTCGCCTGTAATGAGCTAAGTAAATTGCCTGTAGTGTCTAAAGGTCCAATTACGTCTGGTCGAAGCACAATCGCGTGATTGAAAGACTTGAATATTGGAGTATTAACATAGCCACCGACGCTGTTCTGAACGGTCAAGTTGTACAGATTCGCGATCGACTGGTCAAGAGCCACCAACTTATGGTATGTTCCATTGGCGGAGTTCGTCCCATTGATCTCGTTCATGCCGTTGAGCGGTATATAAGAATCAGCGGCAATCAGGTTCGTCGATCCGCCTATCGTCATGTTGCGGTAGGTCGATAGCCTCATCTGGATGGTTAACCAGATCCTGTCGATGTACACGTTAGAGTTCTTGGAGTTGGTGTAATTCACGGTCAGCTTGCCCAGGCTCTGCGCAGACATCTGTCCGAGAGAAAAATCCTTGGTCACATTGACATTCGTCCCAGAAGGATCGTTGGCCTGATAGGTCGGTGTGACCGTCAAGGCAGGAATGGCGGTAGCACCTCCAAACTGAGGGGTATAGTAGAAAGCGTCGTGCGTCCCTGATGCTGGGAAAGTAGTGCTGGTGAGATAGCTGACGTGGAGCATTACGTTCGAAACATCAGCGGCCTCGAAAACCAGTCCGCCCATGTCGAACCCGGTTGTGTACAGTTTCTGGTTCGGTGCGACGGTGACGCTCTTGGTATCGTTCATGGTCATCGACAGCGCATTCTGGCTGGCGACGGTCGCCGTGGTCTGGGGTCCGAAAGCTGCGTTGACGTCCCGCTCCAGGTAATAATCGACGAATTGACGTTTGGCATCGTCCTTAGCGAACTGGTAATTGTTGTTATAAGGGGCGTTGATAACGGTGTTGTATGTTCCGTTGTCGTACATATTGTAGACTTTGGAACCGATCATGGTTACGTTGCTGGACATGAACAACATGACCGGGGAACTGCTGAACGCCTTCACCGGGAAGTAAGTGGAGTTGAATACCGGATTGACGCCCGAGATGGTCGAATCGATCAGGTCGAACTTGGCGTCGTCGACCAGCAGGTGACCCAGAGATGAGATGTTGGATGACCTCGACTCCAGATAGCCGCCGTGCCTTACGACCACGCCCAAGGCTGGAATGACGTTGCGTGATTCGACATCCATGGTCAGGGTGGAGTTGTCAAGAATCAGCATTCCGCCATCTCTCTATGGTCAGGGTCAATGCATTGACGCCCGCCCCGGTCGGTGTGGCTCCGGAGTACGATGAGGAGAATGTCAACGATGAATTGATGCATCTGGACCACGCCACCCGCCCTGATGGTCAGATCGTTCACGAATGTTACTCCACCTTGGTTATGGATCGTGATATTGCTCGAATATCCAGTGCCTACAATGATGTCCCCACCGAGGTTGTCCCCCTGGCGTTGACCCCCACGTTCGGCATCGCCACCAGCAATACTCCCAAGAATGGACGAGTATTACCATACACCGAAACAATAGTAAAGCTAACAAGCTTGTTGAATCCAGCACCCCAGCCTCATTGTTCCACCCGATGAATGACCATTATGTTTTTCGAAGTACAGTTTGACACTATAAAAAGATGGGTGCTAATATCACACTTAGAAGGATGCCTGACCTGATTGGACACGCCAGGCGAATTATCGGCCAGATCGAAAATGAACGTTATGATTGTCTGGACGGGAATCGAAATAAAATAAGGGGAGGAAGGGTCCGGTCACTTCCTCTTTATGATCTTGCGGATCAGAGACGGAGCGCTTCACTTCCGACCTCTTCTCTTCTTCTGGCTCCTTGTGAACTTCGTCCGGTTCTTTATGGGCGGCTTTCTCTTCCGGCTCTTCGGCGCGCTTCTCCTCTTCGACCGGTTCCTCGATCGGCTTCGGCTCGGGCCGGTGCGATTCCTTCTTCTTGGGAGCCTCGATCATTTTTCCATCCCGCAGCTTGGCCTCACAGGCCCAGCAGCGTTCCGAGCCGGAGGATCGATGATGGTGCCGCAGTTGGGGCATTCGAACTCCTTTCCGCTCCTCTTCGGCCGGTTCCTCGGGCTTGAGCTCCTCCTCCTCGGCAGGAGCTTCGGCGGGCATTTCCTCGGGCTGCTCCATCGGAGCCGGGATCGACCGCATCTGGGGTGAGTCGTCCTCGACGTTCGCCTCCATCTTGGCCGCGTTGTCCTCTTCCAGGATCTCCTCTGGCTTGGCATCCTCGAAGACCGGTTCCGGCTGGGCCGGTGCGCGGACCGGGCGTTCGGCGCGGTAGTCTTCCGAGCCCTCCCGGCTGGTCAGGGCCTTCTCCCTTTCGCCCAGGCTGCGCTCCCATTCCACGAAACGCTTCTGCTCTTCGAGCATGAGCTTCTTGCTGTTGGCCAGGAGGTCGCTCTGTTCCTCCACCACCTTGATCTTGGCCAGCATTCCTCCCTCCGGGCGGTGAGGGACTCGATCATCCTCTTCAGTTCCGTTTCCTCGGCCAGCATGCGCTCCTCGGCCTTGGACATGCGTTCTCCGGAATCGTGCTGGCGCTTCTCATGGACCGGCCGTCAGCTCGGTCAGCCGGAGAAGCTCAGTCTCCTGCCGCGCGATCTCTCCCTGACGCTTGTCCAGGTTCTCGCGTCCCGCCCGGATGTCGTCCTCCCGGCCCTGCAGGTCGGCCTGCGTCCGGGCAAGTTCGTCCTGCAGCTTCGCCGCCCTCTGCTCTCGGGGACCAAGGTCGGCCTCCCGCCGGTTGATCTCGGTCTCCTTCCTGCCGATCGTGTCCTGCCTATCGGCCAGGAGGCTTTCCTGGGAGCCAGCGGACCTCTGAAGAGTCAGGTTCTTCCCGACGCTTCTTGAGGTCGGTCTCTTGGCTCTTGATCTTGTCCTTAAACTCCTCTATGACCTGCCATATCGGTACTGAATCGTCAGCCATCGAAATCCCTTCCTACCTTGCTTCTATGAAAGTCATAGAATATCGCCATCGATCTTCTCAGACCAGCGTGGGTCCCAGAATGGTGAGCCCGTGATCGCCCACTTCCATGGTGTCGCGCTCCATCGAGTCTCCGTTGGCCCTCATCTTTTCCACCCGCATGTACCGGACCGGCTTGCCCCGGGTTACCGGTCCAGGCCAGCTTTCCATGATTGCCGTCCACCAGGAAGCCTTCGTTCTCCCCAGCAGGTCCGACGGCGCCGATGTTGTTGTTGCGCTCCATGATGATGAAGGACATCAGGTTGTAGTCCGCAGCGTCTAGAAGAAATAGAACATCTTCTTGCGCATGCCCTTGACGTCTCGTCCATCAGCGAGTACAGACGCGCCCAGCGAGTCCAGGCTGAAGACGGTGAACCGGTCGCCGTGCTTCTTCTTGTAGTAGCCGATGGTCTGGATGATGAATCGCAGATAGTCGGTGGGAGACGACCTCGACGATCTCGTCGAGCTGCGGAGGTCGGTAAATGGAGATCTCCAGGTTGGAGGTGAGCTTGAGGTTCAGCGACCTCATGTTCCGGATGTTGCTGTCCGCCGTCTCTCCAGGGTGATGTAGAGCCCGAACTCGTTGGTCTTGTCCAGATAGGACGACATCATCGAGTAGCAGAAGGAGGTCTTCATCGAGCCCGGGGGCCCGGTGATCAGAACTACTTTGGGGGCATCGATATCCGTCCTGAAAAAGTTTGTCCGACCCTTTCATGAATTCCTGAACACTTTATCGCACCCGCCAATTTCAGGCTATTTTAATGGCGGTCAGGTAATAAACCTTTTCAGCTGGGCCTCGTTATCGATAATTGGACCGACGCCCCGCCGGAAAGATGTCTGGCCTTTATAGGGAGAATGGGCCGGGCATTGCCCGGCCCGGGG
>CAWDCQ010000045.1:0-13977 GCA_963800775.1 uncultured Methanomassiliicoccales archaeon
CACCCAATGGACATAGGTGCCGTTCTGGTACACGAGGTAGCAGATGGCTGGGGTGCTGGGGTAACCATTCGGGGACTTCCAGGACAACCTCGCGCTGCCGTCTCCCGGCGCCGCCGTCAGGTTCCGGGGGGCGTTGGGCGAGGTCATCAACTGGACCTTCACCCCGCTCCACAACGAATCGTTGAACCCGGTGGCTCCCTGATAGTAGCATACGGTCATGTTGCCGCCGCATCCGGTGCTCCATCCGCTTGCCGATGTGGGCGCATTGCCGTAGAAGATGACCGATGCGAGGTCGTAACAGTCAAAGAACGCACTGGCCCCCATGCTCGCGACGCGCCCGGCCATCGTGGCCGATATGAGGTTGTAGCAGTTACCGAACAGGTAGTCTCCCAGGCGTGATACGTTGCCTGGGATCGAGACGGAGGACAGTGCGTAGCAATTGTAGAACGAGTAGTTGCCGATGCTGGTGACGCTCACCGGTATGGTCACCGAGGTCAGGGCATAGCATCCCTGGAAGCAGCGGTCCTCGATCTGCTGACGCTTTCGGGGATGACGACCTTGTTCAGGCCGCAACTGGAGAACGCACCCGCACCGATGCTGGTGACGCTCTTGGGGATGGAGACCGAACTCAACAGATAGCAGTTCCCGAAGGAGTAGTTCCCGATGCGGGAAACGCTCACCGGTATGGTCACCGAGGTCAGTGAACCGCAGCCTAGGAACAGATCGTCGGAGACGACCTTTATGCTGTTAGGTATGACGGCGGTGTGCAGGCCGAATTGTAGAACGCGGCATACCCAATACTGGTGACGCTGTTGGGTATCGTGAGCGAGGCCAGGGAATAGCAGTTCCGGAACGCCCCCGCCCCTATCGAAAGGACGCTGTTGGGTATGGTGACGGTCGTCAGGGCGGTGCAATTGCAGAACGCCCCATCCCCGATGGATGTGACGGGGAGGCCGGACACGATGCTGGGAATGACGAAGCTGGCACCAGTTCCGTTGAAACTGGTTATCTCGACCGCGGTCCCGTTGTTTATCGTTGAATACTGGTAATTGACAATGACCGCGGCGGATGCGGTGCCGGCCATCGGGCCTACGCATGCGGCGATCGGTGAGAACAGCATCAGCGTCGCCAGCAGGATGGTGATCTGCTTAAGTTTCATGGTATACCAGCATTCTTCCGAGGATGCCCTGGGCTAGCTTCACGGGTTCTCATATAATAGAAATCTGCCATCAGAATGTGATAATTGATAATGAGGCGGGCATCTCGCATTTTTTGGCAAGCGCCATGAACGATGCGATGATGCCGATCAGCCCGTCCGGGCGAGATGAAGGACCAGATCGGTCGACGACCACTGACCTGGCAGAAATGTTCCGCAACCCTGACCGCCTTTCGAGGGCACAGGCATCGATCCGAGGGAACTGATGACATTCCAGATCAATTGAGATGAAATGAAAGGGTTTTGTCAGGGCGTCTTCAAGTCCTTGACCTCTTGGTGTCCTCCACCACTTTCTGAGTCAGGAAGAGCGTCAGGATGTCGCTCAGATTCCCATTCGCTCCGCTGCTGGACACCAGGATGTCCGGGACGACCTTGATCTTGCCCTCCGCGATCGCTTCGATGATCTTCAATCTTGCAATGTTGTCCTCGCCCATTGCATCAACCTGGGCCTTGTAGGCGTCCGCCTTGCCTTCTCCGACGGCCTTCTGGGAGTATGCCTCGGATTCACCGACGTTCCTGATCCTGGATGCTTCGGCCTCTCCCAGGTACCGGACCTTCGAGGCGTCCGCCTTGCCGGTCATCTCCGTCTGTGCCGCTTCGGCCTCGGCTATGGACTTGATCCTGGCCGCCTCACCTTCCGCCATCTTCTGCAGTTTGTAGCTCTCCCCTTCCGCCAGGATCATGTTGTACGCCTTGTCGCCTTCCGCGGTCTTTCTCCTTGCGTCGGCCCTGCTCTGTTCGATCTCGATGGAAAGCTTCGCCGCCATTACCTCGCCCTGTTTGTCGGCCTGTGCGGTCTTGGAGATGACGTCCTTCCTCATCTCCTGCGCTGCTGCCTGCTTCTGGAACTGGGCCAGCTGCTGTTCCGCGATCTCCTTGTCGGTCTGCGTCTTCATCAGCTCGGAGGGGCCAGGATGTATGACACCAGCAGGTTTTGCGCCTCCACGTGGTACTTTTCGAACTCTTTCCTAGCGGTGTTCAGGGCCTCCTCCTGAAGTCTGGTCCTGCTCTTGATGAACTCTATGGCCTTCTCATTGCCCGCCTTGTTGCGGAACGACGAATCGATCAATGGATGCACTATCTGCTGGATCAGGTTCTCCACCGAACCGAACCGGGCTATGACGAATAGGAGCGTTCTCCGGTCTGATGCGTGATGATCATTCTGACATCCACGTCCAGGGTGAAAGCGTCGGAACTGGTGACCTTCAACTGGTTGAACTTGAAGAAGTCGTCCCCTCTTATGCTCGTCTTGTCCTCCCCATCCTTTGGCCGGGACATCGCTCGCCCAGTCGATGGTGATGGCGCTAGTCGATACCAGATAAGGGGTGAACGCCAGAGGGTTCAGGTTGTACTTGCCCGGTGCTACCGGGTCCTTCCAGATCCCGCGTACATTGCGGTCCGAAATGAGCAGTGTCTCCGCCTCCTCGTGCACCGCGGTACCCATGTCGTTTGTCCCGGTGTTGTTGCACGGGCTCCCCTTTCCCGACTCCAGCTCGGTGCCGATGTTGGACCGGACCACTGCCACATATCCAGGTGGAACTTCCTGGATCTTGACCGGTTTGACGGTGAACAAGAGAGGGTTGATGTAATAACCGCCTGGCTGCAGGGATTCTTGCTGCGCTCCCCGGTATCCGCCGGAGTCCAGGAATGCCTGTCCGTCGGTGAAGTGCTTGTGCGTCTTTGCGTTCGCGAACTCTTCCGAGGTTTGCTCGGAAGGCTTTGGCGCGATCAAATATCCTGATGGGAGTGGCTGTCCATCCTCTGCAATGACCACTCCGATCATTTCCGCGTCGATGCTGGTGACCCGGCTGATAGTGACCTTGAAGGCCCAGGTGTTGATACGATAGACGCCTGGTCTCAGGATCGCCACCTGCGGTCCCTTCATTCCGCCGTTCTGCAGGAACATCTTTGCATCCTGGAAGTTGTTGCTTTCGACCTCATCGCCCAGGACGCGTCCCTTCTGCATGGGTCTGCCATCGATGGCGTTGACCACGCCTATGACTCCGGTCCGATGCTTACGATATTGGTCCTCTCGACCGTCCAAATGAAAGGCATCTTCCAGTAAAGGCCCGGCATCAGCGTGTCCGCCTGAATGCCGACCTCGCCATCGAGTGCGATGATATGTCCCTGTGGCATGGTGTTACCGAACATCTTCTTGCGCTTGATCCCCACCTGGTCGTCCTGAATGAGATACAATCCCCGTAAGAGGAAGAAGATCGCAACTATTATCGCTATTACAAACAGAATGAACAGTGGATCTGTTAGGATGTCTGAATCTGACATTACGTCTCTCCACAGTCGTATTTTATTGTTATTTATTTAATCGGAATCTCATCAATATCAAAATTAATTTCGAACATTTAGTGATAGCATAAAATTGACGTGGCACTTCATTCGTCCTCGGGATCAGGAATGATGCCATTGTGTCGATCTTTGATCCCCGCCCTCTATGACCATTCAAAATCGGTCGGGCCAGTAAAATGGTCGAGTGGCCATGTCGTGACCGTGAACTGGAATAGAGGCTTGTCCGAAATTCGTTGGTAGGCAGAGGTAATTGGGAATAAAAATAGGCTGCTGAGGAATCCTCGTCGGAGCGAGGACCCTTTCAACATGGTCAGGTTTATTTGTTCTTGAGCTCGAAGCGGTCAAGCATCATGACCTTGTTCCACACCGCCACAAAGTCATTCAGGAACTTCTCTTGGGAATCCGCATACGCATAGACCTCCGCTATCGCCCGGAGTTGGGAATTGGAGCCGAAGATGAGGTCTACACGTGTCCCGGTCCACTTGAGTTCGCCGGTTGCGCGATCGCGACCTTCGAACTCGTCCTTATCTTCCGAGGCAGTGCTCCAAGTTGTGTTCATATCCAGCAGATTCACAAAAAAGTCATTGGTCAGCGCCTCTGGCCGGTTTGTGAAGACGCCATGCTGGGAATGTCCGAAGTTGGCATTCAGGGCGCGCATGCCGCCAATGAGCACCGTCAATTCGGGGGCAGCCAACGTCAACAGTTGCGCCTTGTCGACCAATAACTCCTCGGCCGAAACCGAGAATCGGGCCTTTTGGTAATTGCGGAAGCCGTCAGCGACCGGTTCGAGCACCGCGAAGGAGTTCAATCGGTTTGCTCTTGCGAGGCGTCCATGCGTCCCGGTGTGAAGGGGACCGTTATTCGTTGGCCGGCATTTTTCGCAGCCCGCTCAACGCCCGCACATCCGCCCAGAACGATCAGGTCGGCGAGCGATATCTTCTTGCCGCCGAATGAGCTCGGTTGAACTCACCCTGGACACCCTCAAGGGTCTTCAGCACTTTCGCCAGCTGTTCGGGCTGGTTGACCTTCCAATCCTTCTGCGGCGCCAGACGAATGCGGGCACCGTTGGCACCGCCACGCTTGTCAGAACCGCGGAAAGTGGACGCCGAAGCCCAGGCGGTCGAGACCAGTTCCGAGACGGACAGGCCGAGTCCAGGATTCTTTTCTTTCAGAGAAGCGATATCCCTCTCATCGATCAGTTCATGGTCGACCGCCGGGATGGGGTCTTGCCAGATGAGCTCCTCCGCGGGAACCTCCGGGCCGAGATAGCGCGACCGGGGTCCCATATCGCGGTGGGTCAGCTTGAACCAGGCCCGGGCAAACGCATCCGTCAATTGATCAGGGTTCTCTAAGAAACGTCTTGATATTCTTTCGTATGCAGGGTCGAACCGCAGGGCAAGGTCAGTGGTCAGCATGGAGGGTTGGTGGCTCTTGGACCGGTCGTGTGCATCCGGCACAGTGCCGGCGCCGTCAGCTCCTTTCGGCTTCCATTGCTGCGCACCAGCAGGGCTCTTCGTCAGTTCCCATTCGTAGCCGAACAGGTTCTCTAAGAAATTGTTGCTCCACTGGGTCGGAGTGTTGGTCCAGGTGACCTCCAGGCCGCTGGAGATGGTGTCTGCGCCTTTTCCCGTGCCAAAACTGCTCTTCCAACCGAGACCTTGCTCCTCGATGCTCGCCGCTTCAGGCTCACGGCCGACATGTTTCTGCATCACCGGCGCCATGGGTCTTGCCGAATGCGTGACCGCCTGCAATGAGAGCCACTGTCTCTCGTCGTTCATCGCCATACGACCGAAAACCTCGCGTGATATCCTTGGCCGCCGCGATCGGGTCTGGCTTTGCCGTTTCGGGCCTTCTGGATTGACATAGATCAATCCCATCTGCACGGCAGCGAGCGGATTTTCTAGATTCCGTTCTCCCGAGTATCGCTTGTCATCCAGCCACTTTTTCTCGGACCCCAGTAGGTATCCTTTTCCGGTTCCCATATGTCCTCACGTCCGCCGGCGAAGCCGAACGTCTTGAATCCCATCGACTGAGGGCGACATTGCCGGAAAGGGTCGTGGGTCGCCCAGAGATGTTCCGGCCATACTTCTGTTTGATGGGCCAGAGCAGCCGGCGCGCCTTATCGAGGTTTACGTTGTCGGGCCAGCTGTTGAGGGGCGGAAAACGCTGGCCGCTGTTGCCAGCACCGCCGCGACCATCACTGGTGCGGTAGGTGCCAGCACCGTGCCACGCCATACGGATGAGCAGAGGTCCGTAATGTCCGAAATCCGCAGGCCACCAGACCTGCGATCTCGTCATCAGGTCTGGAGGTCTGCTTTAACGGCTGCGTAGTCGAGACTGTTGAACTCCTCAGCGTAGTTGAAACCCTCACCCATCGGGTTGCACTTGGAGGAATGCTGATGCAATATGTCGAGCTTCAACTGATTCGGCCACCAATCTAGGTTCGTCGTGCCTGCGGTCGGAGCATGCTTGTTATCCTCATTCATAAAGATCTACCAAGTCATCTACGAGTCAGGACCTAATAATAACTTCCAGCAAAGACGCCCTAAAGGTCTGCTTCGAGATGGAAGGGAGGGGTTGCATGATGGACATCCAGCGGTCCCAAACGCACAAAACCCCCAATAGCGGCGTCAGCGTTCTCACTGAAATGTGTAAAAGTGGTGGGTCTGTCCGGATTTGAACCGGAGTCACTAGCACCCCAAGCTAGAAGGATTCCAAGCTACCCCACAGACCCAGGAATAAAGGGGTTAATGTAAGAGGTTTAGCCAAGCGGAATGATCTCTTCGACCAGGTCCGAATGGGCTATTATCATACGGCGGCAGCAGTAGCGCTTTAATCCGAGATCGTCCAGGACCTCTTTGGGGTCCTCCCCTAGCTGGACCCTCTTGATGTAGGTCTGGTAGGAACTCGCGATGACTTTCCCGCATGTGAAGCATCTTACTGGTATGATCATTCCGCTCACCTGTACGATTTCTGTCTCTTCTTCCGAGCGCCACGTCCGAGGGGCTTCTTCGGCAGTTTCCGCCTGATGTCGCTGATGAGCAGCGAACGGTCGTACTGCTTGAACGCCTTTTCGAGCGTCTCGTCCTTAAAGAATTCAACGATTGCCTTAGCGATTGCCGTCCTGGTGGCCTCTGCCTGTCCCATGACGCCGCCGCCCTGCACGCTGACATTGATGTCGACCTTCGCGAACAGTTCCGGGGCCAGAGTGACCGGTTCCATGATCTTGAGCTTGGCCAGTTCCGGTACGTACGCTTCGATCGGGACGCTGTTGACGCGGATCTTGCCCGATCCCTCGGCAATGACCGCCCGTGCGACCGCCGTCTTCCTCTTTCCACTGGTGTTTAAAACCTCAGCCATTGTATCACTTCACCTTCGAACCCATGTGACCGGCGATCTCGCTTATCGTCACGAATCTGTTGGACTTAAGGCGCATTGCGGCCTCGACCTTCTCGGCCTTTATCTCGGCGAACTCCTTCGGCACGCCCACGTAGCACTTCAGCCGGTGGTAGGCATCCCTTCCACAGGTGTGATCATACGGAAGCATGCCCCTCACGGTACGCTTCAGGATGAGGTCTGCGCGGCGGGGGAAGAACGGTCCGCTGCGGACGTCTCCCCTGTACCTCTTGATCTCGTAATGATCGAGGACCTTCCAGCGGTCCCCACTGATTATCGCCAGTTCGGCGTTGACAATGACCACCGTCTCGCCCTGGAGCAGCTTCTTGGCCACTGCGGTTGCGAGTCTTCCGGCGACGGATCCAGTTGCATCGATAACGATCATCTAGTTCACCTCATTATCCTTATTCCGGCGCCATCCGGGTGCTTCTTTACCATCTCAGAGATGGTCAGGTGCTTCCCGCCGGCCTCCGCGATCTTCTTCTTCGCGGACTCGGAGAAATCGTACGCTGCAACGGTGAGCTTCTTGCTCAGGCTGCCGGACCCCAAAACCTTTCCCGGGACGACTATGACGTCGTTCTCGGAGGCATTTCGCTCAAGCTTGCTCAGATTGACCTCGGCCCAATTCTGTTTGGACTTTTCCAGTCTCAGAGCAATGTCTCGCCAGATCTCCGCACCATTGGTCCTCGTCTCGGTTTTAAGCGAGTCGATCAGCACCAACAGGTTCGGATCAGTCTTTTGATTAAATGTCATTTTCTGACTCTCCCGACATTGGTAAGGGCCACATAATGAGAAGCATTTTAAATAGTTTTGCCAGAGGAAAACAGGCGGACCGGGTCGACGGCCCCGGCTGCCAGACGCATCGCGCACCCTTTGGGCTAACGGGAACGGTAGCGCTCCACCAGGGCCTCGATCTTGCGCAGCTCCCGGTTCCGGTCCTCCACCCAGTCCCGGGACCAGATGCGGTGCATGTTCCAGCCCAGGCCCTCCAGCACCTCCTGCCGCAGTCGGTCCCGGTCGCGGGCGGTGTTGGCGGAGGCGTAGTTCACCCCGTCACACTCGATTCCCAGTATATGCCTTTGGTTCTTCTCCGGGTCCATCACGGCCAGGTCCAGCCGGTAGCCGGAGCAGCCCACGTTCCGGTGCACGGTCAGGCCCAGCTTAGTCAGCGCGGTGTCGATCGAGTCCTCCAGCGGCCGGTCGCCCTCATCGTCGTGCCGGGTATCGCAGCCCAGGGAGCTCCTTTCGCCCCTGGTCCGGGCGAACTCCATGTAACGGCGCAGCAGCAGCACTCCTTTCGAGGCCGAGTTCGCGTCGATCTCCTCCGGCTCCATGGAAGCGATCAGCTTGACGTGCCGCCTGGCCCGGGTGATGGCCACGTTCAGACGGCGGTGGCCGCCTTCCATGTTCAGTGGCCCGAAGTTCATGGACAGCTTGCCCTCGCGTCCTTGCCGTAGCCGACGCTGAAGAACATCACGTCCCGCTCATCCCCCTGCACGTTCTCCAGGTTCTTGACGAAGAACGACTCCTCTTGGCCTTCGTCAAAGTACTGCTGGAAATCGGGCCTTGTCTTCTTCATGTACTCGACCACATCCAGGATCGCCAGCTGCTGCTCCTCGCTGAAGGCCACCACACCCAGGGACATCTCCGGGTGGGCCTTGAACTGCTCGAACACCAGGTCGGCCACCCTTTTCGCCTCATCTTATTGTCCCGTTTGCCGCCTCGTTCGTAGATCCCGTCCGGGACGTGGACGAATTCTATGCCGTTCACCGGTCCAGGCAGGTCCGCGGACGGGAACGTGTACAGCCGGTTATCATAGTAGTGAGCGTTGGAGAAGGCGATCAGGGATTCGTTCCGGGAACGGTAATGCCACAGCAGCATCCTCTGCGGCAGGCCGATGGCGGCGCACTCATCCAGTATGCTCTCCAGGTCCTGCACATCAGACTCTTCGTCCCCTTCGATCTTCTCAAAGAACCGGGTCGGGGGCAGCTGCTTGCTGTCGCCGACGACCACCAGTTGCCTGCCGCGCATGATGCTGCCGATGGCGTCCTCGGGGCAGATCTGTGATGCCTCGTCGAATATGACCACATCGAACCTGACCTTGGTGGGGTCGATGAACTGGCAGGCGGAGAGGGGGGACATCATGACGCAGGGCTTGAGCAGCGGCAGCAGGTCCGGCATGTCCGCGAGCAGCTTCCGCAGGGCCATCTGCTTCGACTTCTTGGCCATCTCCTTGCGCAGCATGGTCTCCTGCATCCGGACCGGGCTGGCCGGGTCGGTGGCCTTCATCTTGCTCCACCCGGCCCCTAAGCTCGTGGGACATCCGCTTGCGGGCCAGGAGCAGCTGGGTCTGGTCCAGCTTGCGGAACTCCTGCGATCAGGGCGTTGTGCTCGGCGCTGTTGAAGTTGGCCAACAATGGCACGTGCCTCCGGAACGAATCTATCCACAGGGTGAATAGCCGCTTTCGGAACATCCGCACCAGGTGGGTGATGTCGGTCCCGTCCCTGAGCACCAGTTCCAGCAGCGGGCCCAGCCCTGCGGTACGACCTGTTCCTCGGCGTCCCGGAGCTCCGTCCATTCCCTCAGCCGGTCTCTCGCCTCCAGGTGGGCGGCGATCCAGTTCCGGGCGTCGTTCAGCGGGACGGTCTCGAGGGAGCCGCCATCGATGACCAGCTTGCCGCCTCGCAGGTATTGTCCCAGCCGCTTCGTGAACCGGGACGAACGATTCAAGCGCGGCCTTGGCCTGGTCCAGTTCTATCCGACGTTCCCGACCCCGTCCGGGTCTTCGCTGGCCAGGAGGATCATGGAGCTGGTTCAGCTCGGTCCCGGCCTTCTGCATGAACGTCTTGGCCCAGCGCAGGGACGAGATCAGGGACTCCCAGTCGGTCCCCGGTCCATCGAAGTACCGGCCGTAGGACTTGTAATCGTCGGCCAGCGATCGAATTGAGCGTCTTGCGCGCGTCCTGGAACGTCCTTAGTGTCCTCACATCCCCCAGCGCCTCCTCGTAATCCAGTTTGTGATGGTCGAGGAGGTGCAGCGCTAGAGCACCTTGATGTCAGCGCGGTAATCGGAGCTCATCGACCGGAACGAACCGGTATGCTCACTCTCGAACTTGCGGACGAAATGTTCCCCGATCGAGGTCCAGACCTTCGGGTCATATTTGTTCAGGAGGGTCTTCCGGCTGGCATCCATCATGTTGAAGGCGGTCCTCTGCCTCTCCGCCCGTTTGATCAGGTCCGTCGATCTGGCCCGGGTCCATCCAGTTCTTGAGCGGGAAAGGAGTGGCCACCATCATGTTGGCCAGGTCGATGGAACGGCGGCCATCGGCCAGTGTCCCGGGCGCGGCATATTGCCCTCCCGGCCAATTCGGCGAACCTGGTACTAGCGCCTTGTCGATGCCCCGAGCAGCGAATCCAGCGAGTGCAGGAAATCCTGCTGCTTGCCCATGTCCATGGCAACCGGTTCGACGTCCTGCCACGGATGCACTGGCGGCTGCCAGCACGTCCTTCCGGCCAACAAGACGTTCCAGGCTGGACTCCATGGCGTCGATGTTTTTCCGGTCAAGGTCGAACGGGTCCGGCCATCTTGAACGGCAGGTCGGGAACGTCATAGAGGGCGGCCAGGCGGCTGTACGCGTCGAACGGCGTGAGCCCCATCGCCCCCATCTTCATGTGCAGGAAATGCACATAGGCGTTCAGCCGCTCCCGCAGCTCTGCCACCTTCTCCAGGTCGGCCAGGTCCGCTTCCTTTGCCCGGTCGTTGCCGTCCAGGGGTTACCCAGGGAGACAATGACGTCGCCCTTGTTGGGGGTGTTGCTGTGCAGCTCCAGGCAGAAATCGCCCAGGCGGCAGGTGTCGAGGCGCTTCTTGACCACCTCCAGCGCGGCCATCTTCTCGCTTACGAACAGCACCGTCTTGCCTGCCCAGAGGCACTCGGAGATGAGGTTGGTGATGGTCTGGCTCTTCCCGTGCCGGGCGGCCCCTGGAGGACCATGTTCGCCCCCGGCGCACCGCCTCGATGGCCTCCTCCTGGCTGGAATCTGCGTCCAGCACCAGATGTGGAATCGACCGGCTTCACCAACTCGTCCAGTCGTTGGCCGGAGGTAGGTCTTTGGGGGTGGGCGGAAGGAATGTAGGGTCGCCGGCCAGGGCCCGCACGATCGGGTGGGTCGTGGCCACTTCCTCGTTCACCTTGAGGTCCTCGTACATGGCCAGTTTGGTGAACGAGAAAATGCCCATGTATGATTCCCGGGCCACGCTCCAGCCGGTCCTCTTGGCGATGGCCAGGTCCACCTGTTTAAGATAGGTTTCGATGTCGAAATCCTCCACGTCCTCGGGCAGGGGCGGAAGCTCCAGCCCCTGGTCGGTCCTCATCTTCAGGGCCAGGGACGGGTTCAGCACCGCCTCGTCTCCGAAGCGGGCCAGGGTGTAGGGGCTGAGCACCTTCTTGCCCAGTTGCACAGGCAACAGGACGAGCGGGGATGAGATCACCTTGCCGTCGCCCTCCTTTTCGGTCCAACGAAGGATGCCGAAGGTGGCGTAGAGCACGTTCACGCCCTGCTCCTGCCAGAACGTCCGGGCCTTGAGCCTGGTCTGGTAAAGGACCCTCTCGGTGTTGGGGTTAAGGGTGGACGGAAGTATTGGCCTTGGGGACGTTGCCATCCGGTCCCGGAGAAGGCATTCCCGGGCCCCTTCCTCCGGGCGCGTCCATCTCGTCCCTGAATCTCAGGGCAGATGACATCATGGGCTTATTCTCCTTAGCCAGGAAGTCGAAAAGCCCGTCCATTGCCGGTCCATGAACTGTACGGTCGAGGATTTCGTGAGCTTGAAGTTCAGGAGACGGTTCCGGAGGCTAAGGTCGATGAGTCGCGATCGCCAGTGGTCCATTTTCTTGGATACCAACAGATTTCCTTCTTCAGTCAATTCTCCACCATCAGGTATGATAGAGTCGTACTTTCATAAGGGATTCGGTCTGAGCTTGGGGTTGGCGAATTATCGCTCCATGCCACTCATGCCACGGATATTTATTGTTGCCGGACATTCATCGCGTTGGTAAAGAGTCCCCCCAATAAGGACCAATTATTAACAGATGATGCTCCGCCACCTGGCGGTCGGACACAAAGCCATATATGGCTGAGCACCAATCAAAAAATCAGGTAAATGCGTACCCGCCAGAATGAACAGTGATTAAATATGAAGTTCGTCATACGGTGATGCTTATCGGGGGGAGAATTTGATACGTTTCGGTCCAGCTGGAATTCCGCTTTCATGTAAGGGAAGGACTCTCAAGGACGGCATTGAGGACGTCCACAATCTCGGTCTCAACGCCATGGAGGTCCAGATGGTCCGAGTGAACATCGTTGAGAGGACCCCAGACGACGAAGAGGTCGGCCTGACGCCGCTGGACATCGCCAGCGACGTCGTGGTGGAGCTGGTCCGGCGCAAGGGCAAGAAGGAGACGCTTATCGCCGACCTGAGCGAGAAGATCAAGGCGGACGACACCCTCATCACGCTCGCCTCGGGACTGGTCCAGAACTTCAAGGAGCTCATCGCCCTCGGGAAGATGGGTGCGGAGTTGGACGTCCAGCTGTCCATGCATACCCCCTATTACATGGACCTGACCAGCGATAACGAGCTCACTCAGAAGAGTATCGACAGCATCCGTTGGGCCGGCATGCTCACGAACCAGATGAATGGGAATATGGTCATCTCCCATCTGGGGCTTATGGCAATATGTCCAAGAAGGAGGCCGTGGAGACCATCACCGAGAACGTTACCGGGATCATGGACTGGTGGAAGAAGAATCGAGATCAAGCCCGTGCTCGGTTTCGAGACCTCCGGCAGGCAGGAGGTCTTCGGTTCCATCGAAGAACTCCTGGAACTGTGCGACAATGTCGAAGGCATGGTTCCAGTCATCAACTTTGCCCATGTCCATGCCCGGCAAATGGCACCCTGAGGGAGCCGCAGGACTTCAGCCGAGCTGTTCGACCGGGTCGGTCCCAGGTAAAGGGACACTATTACACACATTTCTCTGGCGTCGAGCACGAGGCTGGGAACGAGAAAAGGGTCACCCCGATTAAGAAGGGGGACCTGCGCGGTTCGAGCCTCTGGCCGAGTTCCTGGTGGAGGAGAACCCGGACGTGCACCATCATTTCCAGCTCACCGCTGCTCGAGCACGACGCCATGTACATGAAGGTCATCTACGAGCGCATCCTGACCAAGAAGGTCTCCAAGGAGACCAAGGTCAAGAAGCCGGAAAGGCCGAGAAGGGCGAGAAGCCAGAAAAGGCGGAGAAACTTGTCAAACACGCCAAGGACGCCAAGGGTCGCGCGCCCCGGGTCGAGGCGGAAGAAGAAGACATGGAAGATGATTACGATTGAAGGAAGCGTCCGCCTACATCCTTAAGGAGGTCCAGGAGGCGCTGGACAAGGTCGACACTAACAAGGTGGCCGAGGTCATCGACCTGATCATCTCCTCCAAGAAGATATTCATCTACGGAGTGGGCCGGTCCGGCCTGGTCGGCAAATCGTTCGCGGTGCGCCTGGTGCAGCTGGGAATGGACGTGCACTTCGTCGGTGACATGACCACCCCGATCGTGGAGACGGGGGACCTGGTCGATCCTGATTTCTAACACCGGCGAGACGATGTCGGCGGTGCAGACAGCGAACATCGTCGGACGCATCGGCTCCAAGATCGTTTCGGTCACGTCGTCCGCGCATTCCAAGCTCGGTTCCGCGTCCGACGTGGTGCTGGAGATTAACCAGAGCAAGGACGAGCAGAGGAAGAGACTGGCCCCGCTGGGCACGATCTTCGAGGTTTCCACATCCATCCTCCTGGACTCGCTGGTCCCAGTGCTCATGCAGCGGCTGTCGCAGACCGAGTCGCTGATGCGCAAGAGACACGCTATCTGGGTATGATCAGATAACGGCATGCTTCCGATCGTTCTATTTTGAAAGATTTTACGTTCCAGCCCAGTTCTACTCTATATCTAGTAAGGATCCTGGAACTGGTCCCAATACACGGCGAACGGCCTGTGCCTGCGATCTCCGCCCTCCACCTT
>CAWDCQ010000046.1:0-56110 GCA_963800775.1 uncultured Methanomassiliicoccales archaeon
TCGGTGAGCGATTTGATATCAGCCCTAATAGTACTTTCTCCGTGTTGGACAGGGCACCGATTATCTTTCTTTAAGAGGCGGAAGACTTCCCACCGATGTCTGCGACTATCTGGTCGCCCTTGGTTAACAGCGGCGTCTTGTTCAGGTCGATAACTTCGATATGATACAGTCAATCAATGTTCTATCGCAGAAATTCTTCAGATTGGCTATCGCCGCTAGTGATTTGGGAATATGGCCGGGACGTAACGCAGTCCCGGGAGACCTGGGAGCGGGCTCGATCAGCTGCGAGGGTTCGACTAAGTTTATAAGCGCAAAGTGCACCCGATTGATCCAAAAGGCCGCTATCTGGTAGATTGAGGCGTTCCAATAGGGAAGCACTTCCAACCACTCCCATTCAGATGCTAGGCTTGTTGAGTTTCACATCTCCCGTCTATGCTGAGATACGTACCTTGCTGAATTCAAAAATAGATCATAATACCGGTACACCGACGCCTATGGTCGGCCGACAGTTGGCCCTTCACCTACGCCTCCCGTGGCATTGGTTTGGCCTTTACTGGCGATTCGGCGCCTAGCGTGCTAGTTTCGATCATGGGCCTTCCCGTGCTTCCATACGTGAAGGCCCATCCCAGGTAACGGACCTAGGCAAGTGCTTTCATTACTCCGGTTCGTGCATTGATGACCTGGGCCACCGGGATGTGGTCCCATATGTTTACCCATCATCGGGTTTCCCATGGGCCCCATGCCTCCCATGGGACTCATGCCACCCATGCCGCCCATCATGCCTCTAAGACTCAGATTGGAGGCGTAGATCGCAGTGATCTTGGCCGCTGGTATATCACCCATTCCCGCTTCCTTCATTTCCTTAAAACGTTGCCCACAGCCTTTCCGATTTTCTGGCCTTTTTCCGGTTCGTAAAGCGTATTGGCCATCTTCTCCAATAGCACTGGCAGCTCCTCTTCGAGCACTTTGAAGATACCTCTGATCTTTTCCTCGTTAACATTGGGGGGTCATCCATCTATGAATTCACCTGTGCATGACCCCTTATCCAGGATATTTATACGTTTCACGTATAACCCGGGAACATAATCCATGTACTGCGCTCGGGAAGCGGTCAAGTAGAGAACCGATGAATAATGCCAATGCCGACCAGATGTCCGAAAAAAGAATGTATTTATTTAGCCCTTCGATGCACCACTTTTTACTATTATATATTATATCAGTTATAATTGGACTGGGTTGAAAGAAGAACGTTTAGAGCGTTCCCCATCTCAATTTTCTTCTTCGACAGAAGGGATATCAGCAGGGACGCAACGACCCGCGAAATATGTCGATGGCTGGCATTTAAGGATCTATGCCTGATTCGGCCAAGGCCGCCAGTCTTCGCTTGCGGTTCGTGGTCACGGTGAGTCCATCGATCCCGTTCTGGCCAACTGGTATCATCTTGTATCGGAGGTCTCCGTATGGCGCGTTGCCTTCAGTGAACGAGCAGTTGCCGGTTCCATTGGCCGGGCCTGCCTGCACTTTTTCCTATTCCTAGTCCGGTAGATGGCGTAGCCGGTTGCCGGAGATTTGGTTCGTTCGCGACAGTCTGTTGTCGCCCAAGAACACATCGTTTTCGTGCTCACAACAGTAAAGGTTGCCGCCGCCGGGCGAGGGGATTTCGAGACACATGAAAACTCTCACATATGTGTCGATAGCAGGGTAACTGTTCTCTTGTTGAATAAGGGGCAGAACGTGCCCGTTAGGCTAGAGCTCACCCCGTAAGAGACCATTGGGCATCGTTCTCTAAAACGAGCCGATCAATGCCTATCAATTCTATTTACATGTTATAGATTAATATAATTAGATTGAGGAACAGATTTGGCCCGTTAATCAATACGATTAAATATCTTGAATAATAACTATCAGTCTGATGCGAAGTATCGTCCTCGAATCCCTTGAAGATTTTAAGGGATATAGGGAAGCATGGGAGGGACTTCGCCACGAGTACGCGCACAGATCTTCTCATCCTATGACCTCGTCCATCTATGGCTGGACAACTTTAAGGCGGAGGTCAAACCCTACATCGTCCTAATCGAGGACCGGGGAGAGTCTGATAGGTGCGGCCCCCATGTGCACCAGTCACAATCGGGTTATGGAGTTGCCCATCAACTCCCTGACAATGGTCGGCGACATGTATCCCCTATTTGGCTATGGCCTGTACGGTGTCTTTGCTATGCGAGACGATCCAGAGGTCATTGGAGAGATGGTGAACTGTGTCAAGAGGGCGAAGTGGAACAAGCTCATCATGTCCCACATGGACACGAACATATCCACCGTGAAGTTCCTGGACGGGATAATGCACATGTGGGAAGGGCGGTCCTCAGTCTTGGACCCGTCAATAAATCATTATTACGTTACCCGAAAGAGGGAAACATCACTGCCAACTTTGGAAAGAATACCCGAGCGAACATCCAGAGGGCGAGGAACAAACTGGAAAAAGCGGGGAGAATGGATTTCCGTAAAGTTGAGAGCGTCGAGGACGCAGAAACGGCCATGAACCTCTACCTTTTGCATCATGAAGAGCGCTGGGAGAACAAGAACACCATATTGTGCTCGCAGACCAACCGCCAAAATGATGATAGACCTAGCCAAACTGGCGGTAAGCTCAGGGAAGGGAGAGATCAACGAGCTGCTGATCGATGGAGAGGTGGCAGGTCAGCTTTTCGATCTGTTCGATGGCGATATATCTCGCGGTGTTCGGGTGGGCATGATGGACAAATTCCAGGAATTCTCACCCGGTCTCCTGGTTCTCACGCTGACCATGGAGGACAATAGGAAGAGGGGATTCAAGGTTTATGACCCGGGGTATGGAAACGAGGGTTACAAACTGCGTATCAGCAATAATCATCGAGCGCTGGGCTCAGCTTTGGTGTATAAAGGCATAATGGGAGTCGGTGGTCCGCGGGTCCGTTGTTGCCTCCGATGAAGGCTCTGGAGAATCGACTGAAGGCCCAGGACCGCAAGCAATAATGACCGCATGACCTCCATGCGAACAGTCCTCCTACGGTGGAATGGCCGTCAGATCCTTGCGCGTTCAAGGTCTGATCACAGGCCAAGTATGATCAAATCTTAGTGGCCCAGACCAAACCCGCGGTCTCGAAGCTGAGCCGTCTGGCATGGATCCCCTCGTAACCGTGTACCCTGAGGGTTTCCTGGAATGTGTCTAGCCAGCGTGTTCTGCGGATCAGTCCGAATCCGCCATTGAACGCAGTATCCCATTCGGGAAAAAGAACAGGACCGACGTGGTTCATCGCCCAGGTGTATGCAAGCCAAGAGGCCAGATACAGCGGGTTCGTGGGCAGTATGAAGTCGTGGACGATGAATGTCCCACCATGCCTTAGGTGAGGTGTGACATTGCTGACCAGCATTTCCGGATCAACGTATTTTGCTAGATACGAGGAGGCGACCACATCGAACTCGCCCTCCAGCGCGATCGACTCCGCATTGCCGAGGATTGAACGGGCGTGTATCCAGGGTTTCCTCCTCAGGCGCTCTTCGTACGCCGCAAGATAGTCCGGGGTGATGTCCACTCCCACTATCTCAGCGGCGGGATTCTTCGTCGCCAGGCGCTCTGTTAGGATGCCGGTCCCGCAGCCCAGGTCGAGGACCCGATCGGATTTAGGGACCAGTTTTACGATCTCGGCCTTCCAGTAGCGGTCCAGCCCGAGGGTGAACAATTTGGCGACCTCATCGTAGCTGTTTCCAGTCCCAGTGAAGAAGGCACTGACCAGATTCTCCCTGCCGGTTGGCGTCATCACGGTCGACCACTTACCTGGCTCATGGAACAGGTTCCTTGTCAGCCTATTGCCGGCATCCGCTTCAGCGGCCGCAGTCCTGTGGATCCATCATCGCCCGTCGAAAACAATTCAGCTCACCTGCCAGACTTCAACGGTCAGATTGCAGCCGGTGGTATTTGAACTGTCCAGGAAGTGGATGAGATCGGCTGCCGGATTACCCATCCTCCGCATCCACGTTTCGATCGCTCCGATCTGAATACATATTTATTGACAGTATTCAGTAGAATGTGCGATCACTCATGACAACTGTTCCATTGGACGACATCACTGCTCAAGCTCCGATCGGGTCCGGGTTCGGTTCCCGGACCACTGCGGAGGAGATAACCAAGGGTATAGACCTGGACGGGAAGATGGCGATGGTCACGGGTGGTTACAGCGGGATAGGGCTGGAGACCACGCGCGTGTTGGCCAAGGCCGGTGCCAAGGTCATCGTTCCTGCCAGGGATGCCCAGAAGGCCCGAAAATCGCTTGAGGGCATCCCGAACGTCGAGCTCGAGGTCCTGGACCTCATGAAGCCCAGCTCCATCGATTCCCTCGCGGACCGGTTCATCTCCTCCGCAAGGCCGCTCCACGTCCTCATCAACAGCGCGGGCATAATGGCCCCTCCCCTGATACGCGATGAAAGGGGATACGAATCCCAATTTTCGACCAATCATCTCGGACATTTCCAATTGACCGCAGGGCTCTGGCCCGCCCTAAAGAAGGCCGGGAGCGCCAGGGTCGTGGCGGTCTCCTCGAGGGCCCACCGTAAGGGCGGGGTGAATTTCGAGGACCCTAACTTCGAGACCACCGAATATGACGCGTGGAAGGGTTACGCCCAATCCAAGTCCGCCAACGCCCTGTTCGCAGTGGAGCTGGACCGATTGGCAAAGGTCCACGGTGTTCGTGCCTTCGCGGTCCATCCGGGGCTGGTGCCGGCCACTGGCATCGGCAGGTTCAGGCGGGTAAAGAAAGCCTCGGACACCAGCAAGGGATCGAACGAGACCGCCTCGAAAATGATCGACAGGCTGCATCTCATCGAACTCATGAACGGCATGCTGGCTGTCAGTTCAAAGGCGTCGCAGAGGCCAATGGTCCGGATCAAGACCATCCAGCAAGGTGCGGCCACTTCGGTCTGGTGCGCGACCAGCGGGATGCTGGATGGAAAAGGGGGCGTCTATTGCGAGGATTGCGATATCGCCGAAGCTGTTCCTGGCGACAGCACCAAAGGCACGGGCGTACGCCCCTGGGCCGTCGATCCAAAGTATGCCGAGAGGCTTTGGCAGCTGAGCGAAAGGCTTACCGGAGTAAAATTCGATTTCTAAGGTCCGATGACGATCCGCCAGGCTGTCCGTCATGTCCTTCCCACGGGCGCGGGAAGTGATGCCCGAGGGATCGGAATCTCACTTCGTAGGCTTCACGTTCCCCATGTCATCGTAGACGAATCCGTGGAATTGGAAGTCCTTGCCCGCCCTCTTCCTCACCTCGGCCACTATGCTGCTGAATATGGCAGCGGCCATGTCCCGCGGGAACCGGGACTCGGGGAACATGATGCCCAAGGTAGGTATGTCGCTTACCACGGCGACGTAGTCCTCGATGTTCTCCACCTTCCCGGCGGTGCGCTCCGATTCGACGAACTCCATCGAGACCTGGCCGGAATCGCTGATCTTGACCACGGCCCGCTCGCCGGAATCGTCCACCGTGCATTCGCACACGGCGGCCGGGTCCTTCTTCGCGATCTGCGCGATCCGGTGCTGTCCGACCATGCCCATCAGGACCTTCGTCTCCTGCCTCATGGCCATGCTAACGGCCGGCGGGATGATTATCCTTTCGCCGGAAGAAAAAAGTTGGGCGGATCAGAGGTAACTGATCTCTGATCCCTTTTGGATGCGGACGACGCCGTCCTTGGGGGTGAAGAAGATGGTCCTTCCCTTGTTGCCGCCGACCTCTTCCGCCAGCAGGTGTATCTTCTCCTTCTTCAGCGCCGCCCTGGCCGACTCGGCGTTCCTCTGCCCGATGTTGAGCGTGTCGTTGTTGGAGAACGAGAACATCTGCGCTCCCCCGGCAATCTTAGCCCTCAGGCTGGATCGGCTCGCGCCCATGTCCACCATCTCGTCCACCATCAGGAAGGTGGCGGAATCGGCGTACTTCGAAGCATTGACCTTGTCCTTGCCCTCGTCGTAGGCGGGCAGCATAGCGTGGGCCAGACCTCCCAGCTCGAGCCGGGCGTCCCATATCGCTATCCCCACGCATGAGCCCAGACCGATGCACATCAGCTCCAGCGGGGAGGACACGATCTTGTACTCTCCGACACCGACGATGAGGTCCTTGTCCAGGTAGTTGACCTTCGGCCTTGTGATGGCCATCGGCGTAGGGATGGCCCCGGTCAACGCCCGCTCGCAGCTCCTGACGGAGTCCATTGGATCACTGGATTCCAAACTTTTGCATCAAGAGCTTCTCAGTTTCCCGGTCGGGTATGTAGATGAAGTATCCGGGGAACCTCTGTCCTTCGGTGACGAAGTGGGTCTTTATGATCACCAAATAGTCGTAGTCCTCCGAGGCCATGGTGGCCGGGTATTGCAGCACCGCCCCGAGCATGCCGACGGCGAAGCCGGGCGGCGATGGCAGCATGGTGACCTCCAGAAGGTTCGAGATGGCGTTCAGGTAGGCGGACCCGCAGATGTTGCCGATCTCCGAGATCGCTTCCTTGTCGTCCTCCGTGATCGGGCGCGACGGGTCATGGCTGCGCCACAGGAGCATGTCCGTCATCTTCTTGGCGATGTCCTCGGTCAGTATCAGCAGCATGCTGCCCTTGCCCTTCCCGTAAGCGTCCAGGTAGACCGCCACTACGGTCTGCTCCGCATCGCCCAGGATGTAGGGCGCCTCCAAGGTCTTGCAGATGAAGCACTCCGGGACGTCCACCAGGATATCCTGGTTCAGGAGGGTGGTCAGGGCGGTCGAGGCGTGGGAGGCCCCTATGTTGCCTATCTCCCGCAGCGCGTCTATCTGGTCTGGAGTGTACTGAGCTTGAAATTCCGTGACGTTTTCCATTTTCTCACCCGTTCAAATCCCGAACTTCTTGAACATTTCCGATTGCGATTCCGTGTCGACCCCGAACTTCTTGAATGTGAGGTCCTGGGTGGCCTCGTCTGGGAGGAACATGATCGTCCCGTGATATTTCTTGGCCCGGTCGACATAGTTGGTCATGATCCTGATCTCGTATGGGGGCGTCCAGGCCGAGCACCGAGTTGGCCTTGGCCGCGGAGGCCCCGACGTACTGCACATGCACCACCGGTGCGGAGGGCATGGGCGATATCTTGAGGAACTTCGAGATCGGCGCCAGGTATTCTCTGATGCACACGTCCCCCATCTCGGTCAGCACTTCGCGGTCCTCATCGGTAATCATCCGGCCCGGGGGGTTCTGTGTCCCCATCATGAGGTCGGACAGCATGGTCGCTATGTCCTTGGGCAGTATCATCAGCACCCGGCTGCCCTTGGCCGTGGCCACATCGATGCAGATGGTCGCCACGATGTCCTTCGGCTGGCCGAAACGGGCCAGATGCTTGTCCATCGGCTCCAGGTAGCAATCGGTAACGTCGATCAGCACCTCTTTCTTGACCAGGTTGCTCAGTGCCCCGCAGGCGTAGGAGGCGCCCACGTTGCCTATCTCCCGCAGCGCGTCTATCTGAAGCTCGTCCAGGCTCTCTGTCCTCTTGCTCATATGAATGCCCCTACGTCCAGTATCATGGCGACCTTGCCGTCGCCCAGTATCGTTGCTCCGGAGAAGAATCCGGCGGACCTCAGGTCCCGTCCCAGGTTCTTCACCACTATTTCCTGCTGGCCTATCAGCCGGGAGACCACCAGCACAGCGGAGTTCTCGTTCTTCTCCACGATGATCGCCGGCATGTCCTTGTGCTCGTTGATCAGGCCCCCGAACTCCGAGTGGATGTTGAGCACCGGCAGGACCTCGTTCCTTAGCCGGAACACTCCCTGGTGCGCCACCTCTATCACCTGGTCCATGTTGACCCGGACCGTCTCCCGCACGTTCTCCAGCGGTATGGCGTACTTCTCGTTGTTCACCTCGACCAGCATCGCCCTGATGATGGACATGCTGGGCGGTAGCTTCAGCGTGAACTTGGTGCCCTTGCCGACCTTGGTGTCCATCTTGACGAATCCGCCCAGGCCCTCGATCTTGGTCTTGACCACGTCCAGTCCGACGCCCCTTCCGGAAATGTCCGAGACCTTTTCCGCGGTCGAGAAGCCGGGCAGGAACACGAAGGACAGGATCTTCTTCTCCTCCATGCGTTCCACCTCCTCCTGCGTGACCAGGCCCTTCTGAACCGCCTTCTTGGCGATCTTCGCCGGGTCCATGCCCCGGCCGTCATCCTCTACTGTGATGACTATGCTGCTCTGCTCCCGGAACGCGGACAGGATCAGCGTCCCCTTGGCCGGTTTGCCGTTCGCCTTGCGCGTCTCGGCCGGCTCGATGCCGTGGTCGACTGCGTTGCGGAGCAGGTGGACCAGCGAATCGCCGATCTCGTCCAGCAGGCTGCGGTCGATCTCTATGTCGTTCCCTTTCATGGTGAACTCGACGTCCTTCTTGCTTTCCTCGCTGACGTCCCGGACCATGCGCGGGAAGCGCTTGAATATGAAATCCACCGGCACCATCCTCGTCCGCAGGACGATGTCCTGCATCTCGGTCATCAGCCGGGAGTTGTTCTGCAGCGTCTGCTTCAGCTCCCGGTGCTTCAGGTCCGTGGCGATCTGGTTGATGCGGATGTTGTTGATCATTATCTCGCCCACCAGGTCCAGCAGCTGGTCCAGCAGCTTGCTCTTCACCCGGATGGTGTTGCCGGTCGAGATGGACGATTTTTCCGAGGTGGACGCTCCTTCCACGGACCTCGGCGCCTCGCCCGCTTCGAGAGGTTCGGCCGAGCAGGTCTCGTCATCCTTGAAGCCCATCAGCATCTCGATGTCGACCTGCTCCATCCCGATGACGTCCTTGGCCGCCTTTGCGATCTCCTCGGCGTTCTCCTGGGTGACCAGCAGGAGGGTTATGCCGTCGTCGTCCTCCTTTACCTCGGTGGACACTGGCCTCGATGTGATGATGGAGCCCATCTGCGCCAGGCGCCGGACGAGCTGGAAGGCCCTGCCCTCCTTGAACTTGAGCTTCTTCTCGTAGGTGACCACCACCTCGTAGACCAGCTTGCCCGCCCCGATGGCCTCGTTGACAAGCTTCTTCTGTTCGGTGTCCAGGACCAGGCTGCATCCCTGATTCTCGGACCCGTTCTCCTTCTCCGTCACGGCGCTCTTCGCGTTCAGGTCTTCGAACTTCTTCATCTCCGCGATCAGGCCGTCGACCTTGATGTCGGTGGTGCCTTCCTTCTCCAGCTGCACGATCATCTTCTCGATGGTGTCAGCGCCCCGGAACAGCAGGTTGAGCAGCTTCTTCTCCGGGGTCTTCTTCTGTTCCACCAGTATGCCGAACAGGTCTTCCATCACATGGGCCAGCTCGCTAATCGGCTCGATGCCGATGACGGCCGCGGTCCCTTTGATGGTGTGCACGACGCGGTAGGCCACGGCCATCGATTCCTCGCTGAAGCCCTTCTCCTCCAGCTCAAGAAGGACATTGTTCACACCCTGCAGGTTCTCCCTGGCTTCCTCGATGAACACGTCCAGATACTTTGATTTGTCAACCATTAGACTATCCCCTAGTCCTTCAATGCGATCATGATGTGGTCTGCAACGTCTTCCAGCGGGACGACCATGTCCGCTGCGTGGGCATCGACCACTGCCTTGGGCATGCCATAGACGACGCACGAGGCCTCGTCCTGCACAATGGTCCTGCCCCCGAACTCCTTAATCAGTTTCATTCCCTCCGCCCCATCGTAGCCCATTCCGGTCAGCACCACGCCCACGACCTTCTTGCCGTAGATCGGCGCCGCCGTCCTCATCATCACGTCGACGGCGGGGCGGACGAAATGGATCTTCGGGTCGTCGTTCAGGTGCACATGGTTTCCGACGACCTCCATGTGGCGGTTGCCCGGCGCTATCAGCACGTGCCCCCGCTTCAGTTCGTCCCCTTCCTCCGCCTCCTTGACGTCCAGGGACGTTGACCAGTTCAGCCGTTCCGCGAACGACTTGGTGAAGCCCTCCGGCATATGCTGGACGACCAGTATGGCGGCCGGGATGTCTCCGGGCAGGCGGGACAGGACCTCGGGCAGGGCCTTGGGGCCCCCGGTCGAGGAACCGATCAGCACCAGGCGGTCTCCCTTGAGCCCCTTGATATGATGGTCCATGATGTTATGGACCGGGGCGCTGGCCTTGACCTTCACCTTGCTGGCGATCTTGATGGTCTCGATGATCGTCTTGGCCACTTTCTCTATGTCCAGAGAGAGCGATCCCGATGTCTTCGGAATGAAATCGATGGCCCCGAGTTCGAGCGCCTTCATGGTGATGTCCGCCTGTCTCTTGTCGGCGGAGCTGATCATGATGACCGGGCACGGCATCTCCCGCATGATCTGCTTCAGCGCGGTTATGCCGTCCATCTCCGGCATCTCGATGTCCATGGTCACGACGTCCGGGGTAAGCTCCCGTATCTTCACGAGGGCCTCCTTACCGTTCCTCGCCGTCCCTACGACGATGATGCCTTGGTCCTCCTGGAACAGGTCCGTGAGGATCTTGCGCATCACCAGCGAATCGTCTACCACCAGCACTCGGATCGGTCCATCCATTTCGTTCACATCTTATCCTATCGTCTTGGCTGCCGCTTCCAGCAGGGCCGATTCATCGAACGGTTTCACTACGAACTCGCGGGCCCCGTTCTCCATCGCCTGCAGGACCAGGTTCTTCTGGCTCAGTCCGGTGACCATCATGATCCGGGCCTTGGAGTCCATCGTCACGATCTTCTTGACGATCTCCACGCCCGGCTCTCCGGGCATGATGATGTCCATCGTCACCAGGTCCGGCTGCAGCTTGCTGTACAGGTCCACGGCCTCTACGCCGTTCTTGGCCTGACCGACCACGCTGAAACCGTTACGGGACAGGATATCGTTGATCATCTTGCGCATGACGATCGAGTCGTCGCAGATCAGAACCTTCTTTGGGTCGCTCATACCGTGATCTCTCCTTTCTTCTCTTCTTTGATCTTATACACGTTCTCCATCTCTTCCTTGGACAGCATGATCTTGTTCAGATCCAGCAACATGACTAGCTTGTCCTGGAGCTTGCATATCCCGGTGAGGAGCTCTGCGTCCATGGCGGAGGCGAGCGTCTTAGGCGGCGGGGAGATGCTGTTCTTGGGAACCCGCATCACATCCTCCACCGAGTCTACGATTATCCCGATCTGGGTGTCTCCTACCTCGGCCACGATGATGCGACGACTGGGCGGTCCTGCCGCCTACGCCGTCATCGATGTTGAACCGCTTCCGGAGGTCGATCACCGTGGTGATCTGGCCCCGGAGGTTCATTACGCCCTCTATGTAGTTCGGCATCTTCGGGATCTTGGTGATGTCCTGCACCTTGCCTATCTCCCTGACCTGATTGACGCTCACCGCGAACGTGCTCTTTCCGAGCCGGAAGGAAACGATCTGTTCCTCGTCGCCGGTGAGCTCGACCTTCTCTCTTTTCCTGCGCATGTTTGACACCTCAGTTCTCTGCCTCGATCCCTCTCTTGCGGAGGGCCTCTTTGACCTTGGTCGGCATCCTTGCCTCGTCCGCCCTGGTCGGCTTGGAGGGCATCTTCATGGCCACCGCCTTCTTCGGGGCGGCCTGCTTCGGCGCCTCGGCCTTGGCCGGCGCCGGGGCATCCACCGTTCCGATGTTGAACTGTCCCGCGATCTTCTGCAGGTTGACCGACATCTCCGACAGTGCCTGTGCACGTGCAGTCATGTCCTCCATGCTGGCGGTAAGCTCCTCCGTCGATGCTGCCGATTCCTCGGAGGCCGATGCGGTCTCCTCCGCGATGCTTGCGATGCCGTCCACCGACTTGGCCGCACGCTGGGTCCCTTCCTTCTGCGAGTTCATCAGGTTGGATATCTCGATGACCCCGGCGGTGGTGGTGGCTGCCAGTCCCTGGATGTCCCCGAACGCCTTGCCGGTCATCTCCACGAACTGCATGCCCTCTGCGGTCTCCTTGGTGCCGCGGTGCATGGCCTCGACGGCCTTGGCGGTCTCGCTCTGCACCTCCTTGATCATCTTGGCGATGCGCTCCGCTGCCTCGCGCGAGTCCTCGGCCAGGTTCTTGACCTCTTCTGCGACCACGGCGAATCCGCGGCCCTGGTCTCCCGCCCTGGCCGCCTCGATGGCGGCGTTAAGCGCTAGCAGGTTCGTCTGGTCGGATATGTTGGTGATGACGTCGACGATCTCGCCGATCTCCTCGGACCTCTTGCCCAGGGACTCGATGACCTTGGCGCTCTCTACCACGACCTTCTGGATCTCCTGCATCTTCTTGATGGTGGTCTCGACCGTTCCTTTTCCTGCGTTGGCGCTGTCGTTGGCCTTCTTTGCCGCTTCCGACGCCGCCATGGACCTTGTATAGGCTTCCTGGACGGAGGAGGATATCTCCTTCATCGCCTTGGCCGTCTCGTCCACTTGGGCTGCCTGGCTCTGGGCGCCCTTGGATATCTGCTGGATGGCGGACGACACCTGTTCGGTCGAGGCGTTCATTTCCTCGGCGGAGGAAGCCAGTTCCTGCGAGGTGGACGAGACCATGCCGACGGAGTTGTTGACCTCCACCAGCAGTGCGGTCAGGCTCTCGCCGATCGCGTCCAATGACGCTGAGAACTTCGAAAAGTCTCCCTGGGTCTCGATCTCCACCCGGGCGGTCAGGTCGCCGCCGGCGTAGGCATCAGCGATGCGCATCGCTTCATTGATCGGGTTGATGACCGCGTCCAGGGTGTCGTTGACGCCCTGCACGATCTTCCGGTAGTCTCCGTGGTGCTTGGAGGCATCGGCCCGGGTGGCAAGTTTGCCCTCCACTGCCGCCTTGCTCAGCATAACCGCGTCGGCTACCAGATAGTTGACCGCTTCGATGCACTGGTTCAGGTTGTTCTTGATTACATTGAAGTCGCCGTTGTAGGTGTCGGTGATCTTCGCCGGTATGGTACCTTTGGAGATGTCTTCCACATACTTTGCCGAAACATTGAGTGGACCGATGACCGCGTCCAGCGTGTCGTTGACGCCCTGGACGATCTTCCGGTAATCGCCCTGGTGCTTGGAGGCGTCTGCCCTTGTAGCCAGGCGTCCTTCCACTGCAGCCTTGCTCAGCGTTGCTGCGTCGGCAACCAGGTTGTTGACGACATCGATGCACTGGTTCAGGTTGTTCTTGATGACATTGAAGTCACCGTTGTAATTGTCGGTGATCTTCGCCGGGTATGGCACCCTTCGATATGTCGTCGACGTACTTGGCGGACACTTGGATGGTCCGATCACCGCATCCAGGGTGTCGTTGACGCCCTGCACGATCTTCCGGTAGTCACCTGGTGCTTGGAGGCGTCTGCCCTTGTAGCCAGGCGTCCTTCCACGGCTGCCTTGGACTGAGCATTCTAGCATCTGCCACGAGATTGTTGACGACATCGATGCACTGGTTCAGGTTGTTCTTGATGACGTTGAAGTCGCCGTTGTAGGTGTCGGTGATTTTCGCTCGGTATCGCTCCCTTCGAGATGCGTCGACATACTTGCAGAGACATTCAGCGGTCCGATGACCGCGTCCAGCGTGTCATTGACCCCCTGGACCACCTTTCTGTATTCGCCCTGGTGCTTTGGTGGCATCGGCCCTGGTGGAAAGTTTCCGTCCACTGCCGCCTTGGAGAGTATCTCCGCGTCGATGACCAGTCCCTTCATCGCATCTCTGGCTTCTGCGAGGATCCGTTGATCGTGACGTAAAGATCATGCAGTTGCTGGGTATACTGGTCGCAGTCTGCCACGGTCGGTTGGAAATCGAGGTTTCCTTTAGCCAACATTCCCAGATCGGCCTTGTGCTGTGCGGCCCACGCATCCCGATAGGCGCGCTCCCGGGCTTGGATAGTGATGTCCTGAACGATCTCGATATGGCCCATCTTATCTCCCTTGGAGTCCTTGATGTAGCCGATATCGACCTGGAAGTTCATGTTCTGCTGTTCGAAGAAGGTCCTTGGCTTGCCTGCCTTCAGACATTCTATGCCGCAGTTGCTGGTCTTGCAAATGCCTGCTCCCCAGTTGCTGCAGTGCTTCCCCATCATGTCGGCGCGCTTGACCCCGAGCATGGTCTCGACCGGCTTGTTGATGAACAGCCAGTTCATGTTGTTGTAGTGACCGAAAGAGGCCACGGAAGTGCATCCAAGATCTGCTCGTAGAGGTAGACTTTGGCCTTCCAGCTTCGATGCGTCGACCTGCTTATGCATCCAATGATTGCAGGATATATTGCCGTTCTCGCCGAGCACTAGGTTTCATACGTGCTGACGACTATACGTGGATTTTCCGGTCTTTGAGACGCAACTCGGCCCTATCGCATATCGATCGGCTTGCCATTTTTCAAGGCCTCCTATACCATCAGAATCCTTCACGGTGGTGGCGGGGTCGATGATCGTCGATATGCCAATCTTGCTGGCTTCTTCCATCTTGTGGCCCGGTCGAGCTCTTCCATACCGGCATTAAACGCCAAAAGCTGTGGAATTTCCGTCAACGGCAAAAGCTGGCATAGGACAGGAGTTGATCACATCTTCAGCATCTTTCTCCAGGGTCCATTTCCATAGTTACCTTACTCCAAATCTTTCCTGTTACTGACAAACGGTTGCTTCGAATAGCATATCCCTAGTCAGCGGGATATTCGAAAAAGTCCTCATACCCTAATAAAGGGAGCAGATGGCTACCAGCCATGATAATCGATCGGGGTTCCGAATTGGTTCGGTGTAAGAGTCCAGACATTAAAAAACGGAAGAGGTTCGGGAAATATTTGACCAGATAGGGCTTACTTTCCGGACACGATCCCTCGGCGGTTCAATGCCTCTTTCACCTTAAGTGGGCACCTGGAACCGCGTCCATGGATGTCTTGGGTGGCAATCTAATCACATCCTTTTTCCGTGTGTATGAGGGGCCGACTTCCTGGCCTATGGGCTCGCAGACCTCTTCCGATTTTTTCTCGATGTTGAACTGGCCCGCGATCTTCTGCAGGTTCACCGACATCTCCGACAGGGCTTGTGCACGTGCCGTCATGTCCTCCATGCTTGCGGTAAGCTCCTCTGTCGATGCTGCCGATTCCTCGGAAGCCGATGCGGTCTCCTCCGCGATGCTGGCGATGCTGTCGCACGGCCTTCGCGGCCTGGATGTCCTTCCTTCTGGGCCTTCATCTCGACCGAGAACTTGCCCATCATGTCCTCGAACTTGTTGGACATGTCGGAAATCTCGAGGAATGCCTTTCCGGTCACCTCGACATGCTCCATGCCTTCCGCGGTCTCCTTGGTCCCGCGCTGCATGGACTCGACGGCCTTGGCGGTCTCGCTCTGGACCTCCTTGATACATCTTGGCGATGCGTTCCGCTGCCTCGCGCGAGTCCTCGGCCAGGTTCTTGACCTCTTCTGCGACCACCGCAAATCCGCGTCCCTGTTCCCCTGCCCTGGCCGCCTCGATGGCGGCGTTAAGTGCTAGCAGGTTCGTCTGGTCGGATATGTTGGTGATGACGTCCACGATCTCGCCGATCTCCTCGGACCTCTTGCCCAGGGATTCGATGACCTTGGCGCTCTCCTGCACCACCTTCTGGATCTCCTGCATCTTCTTGATGGTGTTCTCGACCGTGACGTCACTCCAGCATTCGCCCTCCGGCTGGTCGCCTTGGCGCCTTCTGATGCGGTGACCAGCCGCCTCTCGGCCTCTTCCACCGTCTTGGTGACCAGCGCCATGCCCTTGGCCGTCTCATCTACCTGAGCCGCCTGGCTCTGGGCTCCTTTGGATATCTGCTGTATAGCGGACGACACCTGCTCGGTCGAGGCGTTCATCTCCTCCGCGGAGGAGGCTAGCTCCTGCGAGGTGGAGGATACCATGTTGACAGAATTGTTCACCTCCCGCAGAAGGTCGGTCAGGCTCTCTCCGATCCTGTCCAATGACTGGGACAATCCGTGGAAGTCCCCCTTTGCGTCGATCCCGACACGGGCAGTGAGGTCGCCGGCTGCGTAGGCGTCCGCGATGCGCATGGCCTCATTGACCGGGCTGATGACCGCGTCCAGGGTGTCGTTGACGCCCTGCACGATCTTCTGGTAATCTCCATGGTGCTTGGTCGGATTGGCCCTGGTGGAAAGCTTTCCTTCCACCGCGGCCTTGATCAGCATTTCAGCGTCCTCGCACCAGGTTATTGATCGCGTCGATGCACTGGTCGATATCGTCCTTGATGATGTTCTAAGCGCCGTGGTAGGTGTCGGTGATCTTCGCCGGTATGGCGCCCTTGGAAATATCGTCGACATAGTGCGCGAGAGTTTAACGGTGCTCGATACCGCGTCCAGGGTGTCGGTTGACGCAATGGCACGATCTTCCTGTAATCGCCATGATGCTCGAGGCATCGGCCCTAGTGGAAAGTCGTCCTCGACCGCTGCTGGCTAGCATGCCTGCGTCCTCAACCAGGTTATTGACGCGTCGATGCACTGGTTCAGGTTGTCCTTGATGACATTGAAGTCGCCGTTGTAGGTGTCGGTGATCTTCGCTGGAATAGCTCCCTTCGATATGTCGTCGACATACTTGGCCGCAACATTCAGCGGTCCGATCACTGGCGTCTAAGGTATCGTTGAGCCCTGACACGATCTTACCGTAGACCCCTGGTGCTTTGAGGCGTCCGCTCTGGTCGTCAAGCCTTCCCATGTGGCCGGTCCACCAATGAATCGGCATCGTTGGCCATCGAAGAGATAGCTTCGATGACCTGCATCAGGTCCTTGTTACATTTTGATACTCATAGCTAAGTTCCTTGGTGTAATCGTCCGACTCGGTGACACTGAGATCCAGATCGAGATTCCCCACTGCCAGGTTCTTCAGATTTCCGGACAGCCGCTGGAACTCTCCTGCTTGGTATTTCTGTTGGCGGATGGTCTTGGTGACGTCCTGCATGACCTCGACATGGCCGATGTTCTCGCCTTTGGAGTTGGTCAGGAAGTTACGTCGAATCTTCGAGTTCTTCCCGTCACGTTCGGATATGGTGGAATGAAGTCCTTCCTTCAGCCGTACGATGCCGCAGTTCTTCGTCCTGCATATCGGACCGTTCCAAGCCGCGCAATGCTTGCCGATGAGGTCCTTCCTGTCCACCTTCAGAATGCCCATTCCCGGTTTGTTGATGAAGGTGATGTTCATGTCCATGTCGGTGACCGAGATGGGCCATGGGATGGAGTCCAGGATCTGCTCGTACCAGTAGGTCTTCTCAACCACCTTGTCGAGCGTCTGGTTGAACCCGCCTATCACCTTCGAGAAATCGCCCATGTGCCGGGTTACGTCGGCGCGGACCTCGAACTTCTGTTCCGCTGCCGCCTTTTCCAGCATGCGCGAGTCGTCGAGCATGCGGGTAATGGCGTCGATGCACATGTTCAGGTTGGTCTTCATGATGTTGAAGTCGCCGTTCCAGTTCGCGGTGATCTTGCCGGGCATAATCGCCCTTCGAGATCATCTTGACGTAATGGGCGGCGACCTTGAGGGGTGCCAAGTATGCGTCGAAGGTGTCGTTTATCCCCTGCACGATCATCCTGTCGTTCCCTTCGAACTTGTCTGCGTTCGCTCTCGCCTTGACGTCTCCGGCAATGGCGCTCTGCGTCAGTGCTAGGACCTCCTTGGTGTACTCCTGTTCCCTGGTGATGTCGTTATAAGTATTCGACGACGCCTTCCACCTTGCCGGATGCGTCCTTGCGGGCCGTGGCGGTGATGCGATAGTGCCTTTCGGCCCCCCGCACGTTGATGCTGACCTCTCCCTTGGACATCTCCCCGGTCCTCAAGGCGGCCTCAAGAACGCTGTCAGGCTTGTCGCCGGTCTCGGAAACGAAGACCTCGTAGCACTTCTTGCCCAGAACGTCGGCCTCTTTCATCCCAGGACATCCAGCGCGGTCTGGTTCACGAAAATGATGTCAGGTCCGGTCCGATCGAGACGACCATGTTCGGAGCGTGGTCGACGATCGAGCGGGTAAGGTCTTCCATGAGCTCGCCAGAGGCTCCAGGAAACCAACTCCGCCCACGATCCTTCCGGACTTATCAAAGATCGGTCTGGCCTTCATGTGGACTCTCACCGCTTTATTGTCGGAGTTGACGACGTCCATGGACAGGATCTCGATACCCTTGCCCTCGTTCAGCGCCTCGATCACCGGGCAATCCTTCTTGCCAAGCGTGTTCCCGAAGACGTCCCTGAGCCTCATCCCCAGGGCTTCCGCCAATGGGTATCCGGAGATATCCTCCGCAGCCTTGTTGAAATGGGTGTATCTTAGTGGTCGAATCGATGGCAAAGGTGGCGACCGGCACCGATGACACGATCTCCGCCAGTATTGCAGTTCCTAGGTCCGATTTCCATTTACATTACTCCCCATGGTTCATGTCTTGCACATTCTCCGAAGTTTCGAAGATTGTCAGGTCTATTGCATCTCATGTGCGAAATGCCCATTCTAAGACCAATGCAGAATGTTTCGTCGGATTATAAAGACCGAAGAATCGGCAATCAAGGTTGATAATCAAATCGCAATAACCATGTTCAAATGGTCTGATGTCAGGTCTGATCCAGATACGTTCGGGCTAGTAATTAAATGGTGATTCCTCGCTCTCGAGATTGAGATTCAAGACGTTTCGTTTTCTATACTAGCATGATGCTCTTACCAGCAATGGCACCGGAGCGCGTCTGCACAGATAGGGACTTCATCGCACTGAAGAAGCAGATATTCCGTTGCACGTCGCTCGATCTTGGTCAATATAAGGACAGTTACCTGCAGAGGACGGATAGGTGTCAGGATGCGATGCTGCGGTGTCGAAGGTCATATTCTGAATATCAGTCAGTTACTTGGACACCATCCGAGCAGAATATGACCAGCTCTTGGATGACCTTACTATCAATGTTACTCAGTTCTTCCGGGACCCGATAGTGTTCCGAGGCTATGGAGGAGGATGTGCTGCCACTATTGATCTACGATAAGGTCAACCAGGGCAAGAACGACATAACCATTTGGAGCGCAGGTTGCTCCAGCGGTGAAGAGCCCTACTCCATCGCGATCATGTTCCGCGAGTTGCTCGGTGAGGAATTTAACAATTTCGCGGTCAAGCATCATCGGGTCGGACATCGATGACCCGAGCCTTGAGGCCGCGTCCGATTGGTAAATACCTTCCGCGTCAGGTGACCAACGTCAAGAAGGAATACCTGGACCGGTATTTCTCCCTGGAAGGGGAGATGTACCAGATATCGCAGGACATCCTGGACATGGTCGAATTCCGTAAGATCGACCTGATCGCCTCCCGGCCCCCGGCCAGGTTCGATTGCATATTCTGCCGTAACGTGGTCATCTACTTCACCAGGGAAATGCAGGAGCATCTCTACATGAAGTTCTATGATTCGCTGAACCAAGGCGGTTACTTCGTCATGGGCAACACCGAGACCTTGGTCGGTGAGGCGGCTCATCTATTTTCCACCTTCAAGGGCCGGGAAAGGATCTATCAGAAGCCTTTCGCGGTCTGATATTGCAGCAAAATGTCTGGCCAAAAAGTATGATGCAGGATCCGATCGGCCCTCCGAAACGTATATTAGCCTCGATAAAGTCACTTCGTTGGTTATGTCCGAGATGCGAGTCCGTGGTCCTGATAACATCATCGAAGTGAGATGATCTGGTCCGCGTCTACAAATCCAGCCAGGGATTCTTCCAAAAGCAGAGGAAGGAGATCCTGGCGGTCGACCATATCTCGTTCTCGGTCAAAAGGGGGAGCTATTCGGGATACTGGGGCCCAACGGTGCGGGAAAGACCACGATGATCAAGATGCTCACCACCTGCTGATCCCGACATCGGGTACCGCAAGTGTCCTCGGTTACGACGTGGGCCGGCAAAGCCCTACGAGGTCAGAAGAGGATGGCCTGATAATCGGTGGGGAGAAAGGGCTCTATTTCCGCATCAGCGCCAGGCAGAACCTGCGCTATTTCGCCGACCTGTACGGAGTACCCGCCATGAAAGGGAGAAGCGAATCGAGGAAGTGCTTCGCAAGGTAGATCTCCTGGACCGATGCGACGATCGGGTCGAGGACTATTCCCGGGGCATGAAGCAGAGGCTGCACATCGCCAAGGGGCTCATCAACGACCCGGAGGTCATCTTCATGGACGAGCCGACCATCGGTCTCGATCCCCAGGCTTCGCGCGACACCCGCAAGCTGATCAAGGACCTGATCGCGGGCGGAAAGACCATCCTCATGACCACCCACTACATGTTCGAGGCGGACGAACTGTGCGATCGCCTGGCAGTGATCAACAAGGGCAAGATTGTGGCCATGGACACGCCTCGCGGCCTGAAGTCATTGATGAAGGACACCGGCGTCGTCGAGGTGGAGGGTTTCGGGCTCACAGAAAGGGACGTGGAAGCGGTGAAGTCCATCCCCGGGGTCCGGGCGGTCGAGTCCACGATGAACGAGGACAAGCAGGTGCTGAGGGTACAGGTCCAGGATGCCGGGGAGATGCTGGCGCCCATCGCCGGAAGGTTGAACGGCAAGAACGTCATCGGCATGAAGGTCAAGGAGCCGACGCTCGAGGACGCATACCTATGGTTGGTGGAGAGAATGGCTAGGCTGCGCGCCCTCACCTCCTCGTTCCGCCACCAGATGCTCCACTTCTTCGCCGAGCCGCAGTGGCTGATCCCGAACATCATCGCCCCGTTCGTCATGACCCTGGTGGCGCTGATGCTGTTCCGCAACTCGGGCGGCAGTTTCATTCTCTATGCAATACTCGGCGGCGGCATGATGGGAATGTGGGGCAACACCCTCTACTCCTCCGGTATACGTCGATCCAGTTCGATCGCTGGAACGGGACCCTCGAAGCCGTGCTTGCCACCCCTGCCCCGCTGGTCTGGATAATCGCCGGCCGGTCGCTATGGAACGCCCTGATCGGGATCATAAACGCGCTGTTCATCTTCGCGATCGCCGTCCTCTGGTTCCAGGTCCCGCTTGCATTGGCGGACCCGGTGCTGTTCTTCCTGGCACTGTTCCTGACCCTTATGTCGCTGGCGGCACTGGGCCTGGTGTTCAGTTCGGCGTTCGTCCTGGCCCGGAACGCGAGCGTGTTCACCAACGGCCTGGAGTTCCCCATCTACGTCGGCACGGGGACCATGTTCCCCATCGCCATGCTTCCCGCCTGGAGCGGCCGCTGTCGCTCTCGCTGGCCCCGTCCTGGGGCATCGATGCCATGCGCTACGCCGCCCTGGACGGGTATGCCGGCCTGGGTCCCGGCTACTGGGGGGACATGGTCGCCATGGCGGGGCTGGCCGCGGTCTATGTGGTGGTGGCCTTTCTCCTGTTCCAGAAGGTCGAGGAACGGGTCCGGGTCAAGGGCGACATCGGGAGGATCTAGATGTTCGCCCGGTCATCAGAGGCGGTGCGGGTGTTCTGGTCCTCCGCCGTGCTGGCCAAGAACGCACTATTCCATTGGCTGTCGCCCCCCATGTGGATCATGCAGCTGTTCGTCATATCCCTGTTCCAGATCGCCTTGTTCGTTACGTCACCAAATACGTTCAGAACCCGGATATAAGCGTGGCATACGTGGCCATCGGGAACGCACTCCAGTCGATCGCCTTCGTGACCGTTTTCGCCGTGTGCAACATCACCGGGGAGGAGAAGCAGCAGGGAACGCTGGTCCCCATCCTCTCCACCCCGGCGAACCGGATGGCCATGTTCGTCGGAAGGGCCATGTTCCAGATAGTGAACGGGATAGCCACAGCGGTCATCGCCCTGTTCTACGCCGCCTTCGTGTTCGGCGTCGACTTCTCCCGCACCGACATGCTGGCCCTGGGGGCGGTGATCGTGGTGACGGCGTTCGCCATGACCGGTTTTGGGCTGATGCTCAGCTCCATCGGCCTCTACCTGAGAACATCGATGATCGTGGCCAACATCTTCCTGTTCATAGGCCTGCTGTTCTGCGGGGTCAACTTCCCGGTCTCCTATCTTCCCGCCTACCTGCAGCCGATCTCATACGGAATCCCGATGACCTATGGGACGGACGCGGCCCGGTCAGCGGTGGGCGGGGCGTCGCTGTGGAGCATCTCCGGGACGCTCGGGCCGGAACTGGCGGTGGGATCGCTGGCCATCCTTTCTGGCTATCTGATGTTCATGTTGTTCGAGAACTTGTCCAGAAGACGGGGCACCATGGACCGGTACTGATGGATGTGCCCGGAACCGAATGAATGAAAAAGGAAGGCCGGTGGAAATGCCGCCACCAAACGGCGTCGTCCGCCGCTACTCTCTGAACCTTTCTTACCTGACCACGGTCACCGTGCAGGACGAGCTCTTGTAGATGGATTCCGCGGTGCTTCCGGAGAACTTCGCCTTCATTCCGGTCTTGCCCGAACTGCCCACGATGATCATGTCGGCCTCTATCCTCTCCGCCGCGTCCATGATCGTGTTGTAAGGGTCACCTGCCTCGAGCAGCGTGTTGAGCTCGACCCCGATCTCCGCCGCCTTGATCTTGGTCCGCCCGAGCACCCGCATGCCATTCCTTATGTTCTTGTCCTTCTCCAGTTCAGCCTTGGGGCTGACCACGTATATGGCATAAAGATTGCATCTGAGGACCTTGGCGAGCACGATCGCATACTGTGCTGCCTTTTCTGAGTGCGGTTTCCCGTCATTTGCCACTATCACGTTCATTAGGCTCTCACCTTATCGCCTATGGCCACATCGTCGAGCGGCCCTTGTCTCGGACCGGCACCGTCACAGGGCGGGCACGTGGTCCCATCTTCCCTCTGCTAGATTTTGATTGATGAGCGTTCAGAGGATATTAAAAAAGGCTACCCTCGGAAATCATCGATGATAACATCCCCCGGATCTGCCGGCCAGTAAGAACGGGCCTTCACGGGGCAACCGGCTCCGTTCGCGGACAACTTTATATCCGGGCGCAGGATGACACAATCCTGACGCGCGAGCGTCGAAGTGAGAATGATCCGATGAACGATGTAGCTCTGCGGTGCACGCCCACGGCCGTCTGGAAGGAGGACGACATGATCGGCGCGGAAAAGGTCAAGGCAATGGTGTCGATATTGCGCACCAAGGGCTGTTGGTGGGCGTTCCAGAAAGGATGCACCATGTGCGGCTACAACGTGGAGAGCGACCAGGGAATAAGCACCGATGACCTCAGGGCGCAATTGGCGAGCGTCAAGAGCAAGTACGCCGGTGAGCCGATGGTCAAGATTTACACATCCGGCAGCTTCCTGGACGAGAGGGAGATCCCGCTGGAGATGCGGGCGGAGATCCTCGGCTCCTTCCCCCAAGCCCGGAAGATCATCTTCGAGACCAGGCCAGAGTTCGTTACCGATGAGGCATTGGCCCCGCTCCCCAAGGAGAAGGTGCTGGTGGCCCTGGGGCTGGAATCGGCGGACGACGAGGTGCTGCGCACGTCCATCCGGAAGGGGTTCACGTCAGCCGACTACGCCAAGGCCGCGGAGACGCTGAGGCGCCACTCCATACCGGTGAGGACCTATCTCCTGCTCAAGCCTCCGTTCATGACCGAGGCCAGCGCCATCCGGGACACCATCGCTGCCATAGAGTTCGCCCGGCCGTACTCAGAGAGTATATCCATAAACCCGGTGAACGTACAGTCCGGGACCATCATAGAGGACATGTGGCGCAGGGGAGACTATCGCTCCCCCTGGATCTGGTCATTGCTGGAGGTGTTGAAGACCGGTTGGAGGGAGGGTGGCCCCCGGCTGTTCAGTTCCCCGAGCGGAGCCGGCACCCTGCGCGGTGTTCACAATTGTGCGAACTGCGACAGAAAGGTACTTGATGCGGTCCAGCGTTTCTCGTTCGAGCAGGACCCGAAGTGCCTTCAAGGCCTGGAATGCGGCTGCAAGGACGAATGGAGGATGTTGCTCCAGGTGCAGGACGTGATGGCGACCACGGTCGACCTCTCCCGGCATCTCGAGGACGAGATCCCGCTATAGATTTCAAGGTGATTCAATGGATTACGATGTGAAGAAAGGACACGGTAAGGAGATCGAGGGCGACGGCCTGAGGAAGATCGCCGAAGAGGTCTTCGGGAGCGCCAAGACCGAGGGTGACATGGTCGTAACGAAGTACGGCGCCATGACCCATCTGGAAGCAAAGGTCAAGGACAAGACCACGATAACCGTCAACACCACCACCGACCCGAAGGCCAGCGTCGAGGTCGCCGCGGACACGATCAAGCAATACAACGTGTTCCTGGAGAAGGCCACGGGATTCACTTCCAAGGAGAGGCGGACCCGCCTGCAGAAGAAGGCCAAAGAAGGAAAACTGTAATTTCCTTTATTATCCCGCATTGCCGAAATAACGACCTAAAAAATACATGTCTGGCCGGGGCATATTTCTAGCTATCCCGGCAGACCGTATAACTTATATATCAATATCCGTATGCGAGAGGTGCTCAACGCACTGAGGACGTTCGACCAGACCCCATGGGCAATGCACACGCAACCCTATACCCTTCCCAAGGCAGAGTTCTGGGGAAGCAAAACGGTGTCACGGTCGAAGGTGCTGACCTCAACACTCTTGAGAACAGGCGTTAGCAACTGAGAGTGTGCTCTCCAATAAACGTAGGGAGAGGGAATCATGCCAAACAGAAGACGTCCGAGACAAGGTTCGATGGCGTACTCGCCAAGGAAAAGGGCTTCGAGACAGACGCCCAAGCTGGATGCCTGGCCCGAGATCAGCGAAGGCCCTAAGATACAGGGATTCGCAGGTTACAAAGCCGGAATGACCCACATGTTCATAGTGGACTACAACAAGACCAGCACGACCGCGGGACAGGAGATCAGGATCCCGGTCACCGTGCTGGAGGTGCCGCCCATGAAGATCGCGGCGATAAGGGTCTACGAGAACACCCGGTATGGGCTCAAGACCGCAGGAGAGGTCTGGGCCAGCGGAGTGGACGAGATACTATCCAAGCGCGTTCCGATACCCAAGAAGTATGATGCTGACAAGGCCTGGGAGAAGCTGAAGACCGTGGACATCGAGGATATCCGCGTTCTGGCCTACACCCAGCCGAAGATGGTGAAGGGAGTGCCGAAGAAGGTCCCGGAGCTCATGGAGCTCAGGATCGGCGGCGCTACGATGGACAAGAGGATGGAATACGCCAAGACCATCCTCGGCAAGGACATCAACGTCACCGATTTCGCCAAGGAAGGCAGCTTCATCGATGTCGCTGCCATCACCAAGGGAAAGGGATTCCAGGGAGCCACCAAGAGGTGGGGGATCAAGCTGCTGTCCCACAAGAACAGCAAGCACAGGCGGATGGTCGGTACCCTCGGTCCGAAGAGGCCCGGGTACGTAAGGAACACCGCACCCCAATCCGGTCAGATGGGTTACCACCAGAGGACCGAGGTCAACAAGCTGGTCCTGAAGATCGGGGCAACCGGCGAGGAGATCAACCCCAAGGGAGGTTTCATCCACTATGGAACCATCGTCAACCAGTATGTTCTGATCCACGGCTCGGTGCCCGGTCCGACCAAGAGACTGGTACGCCTGAGGGACCCGGTAAGGAACCACGGGGGCAATCTGAAGGAAGCGCCCAGCATAGTGTATGTGTCGACCGAGTCCAAGCAGGGGGCGTAAGCAATGGCTGAAAAGAAGAGCGAAGTCAATGTATATTCCATCAAGGGCGACGTCGTCAAGACCGTCGCTCTGCCACAGGTGTTCCACACCTTGTACCGCCCTGACGTGATCAGGAAGGCCGTCGTCGCCGAGGAAGCGAACCGGAGACATCCGTACGGTTCCAAGGAAGGCGCTGGTATCAGGCACGCCGTCTCCACATGGGGCAAGGGCCGTGGAGTCGCCAGGGTCCAGAGGCTGACATCTGGGGCTAAGGCCGCCGAGTCGCCCAACAACGTGGGCGGAAGGAGAGCTTTCCCACCCAAGGCCGAGAAGGACTGGTCCCTGAAATGCAACCGGAAGGAGAGGACGCTCGCCAGGTTCTCCGCACTCGCCTGCACCGCCGATGCGGTCCAGGTCAAGAAGCGCGGACACCAGTTCGACGAGAAGGTCACGCTCCCGGTGGTCGTCGAGGACAACATCGAGGCGCTGAAGACCACTTCCGAAGTGCTGCTAGCCCTCCGGAGCATGGGGCTCGAGGGAGATGTCATCAGGGCCAAGGAAGGCAAGAAGGTCAGGCCAGGCAAGGGCAAGATGAGGGGCAGGCGGTTCAAGGCGCCTCGCGGAATACTCATCGTGGTCAATGACCCACAGTCGGCGCTGTTCATCGGCGCCAAGAACCTGGCTGGAGTCGAGATCGCAACCGCGGAGAAGCTCAACCCGGGACTACTGGCCCCAGGCGGAGACGCGGGCAGGCTGACGGTGTTCACCGAATCGGCCATCAAGAAGGTAGGAGCGTGGTGAGAATGGTCTCAAAGAAGGACGTTCTATTGCACCCGTTCGTCACAGAAAAGACGATGAACCACATGACAGGCACCCCGACCCAGGACTTCAAGGACGGAAACAAGCTGGAGTTCATAGTGTTGCGGAGCGCCACGAAAGTGCAGATAAAGAAGGCGTTTGAGGAGCGCTTCGATGTCAAGGTATCGAAGGTCTGGACCCGGGTAGCCCGCGATGGCAAGCATGCCATCTTCAAGCTGGCCGAGGGATATTCCGCTGAAGACATCGGAATGAGGATCGGTGTGTTCTAAGGGGTGTTATCATGGGCAAAAATCTAAGACAACAAAGGAGAGGCCGCGGGGGATCGAGTATACCGCTCACCGAGCCACAGGCACCTGGGCATCATGAAGCACCCCCTTGCGGACAAGAAATCCGGCAAGGTAGTGGATCTGATTCACGCACCGGGCAAGACATGTCCGGTGGCCAAGGTCGATTTCGGCGGAAACATCGAGATGATGATCGCCGCCGAGGGAATGATGGTAGGGCAGAAGGTCATGGTGGACGGGACTCCGGAGATCGTATCCGGCAACATCATGCCGCTCGCCAACGTCCCGGAAGGGACGCTGGTGTTCAATGTCGAAGGCAGGCCAGGGGATGGCTGGCAAGTACATCAAGACCGCAGGAACGTCGGGAACCGTGATCACCAAGGGCGAGAAGGTCTCGCTCCTGATGCCATCCGGGGCGTTCCGCAGCTTTGACCCGCTGTGCCGGGCCTCGATCGGGATCGTCGCAGGCGGTGGAGCCAAGGAGAAGCCGTTCGCAACGGCTGGAAGGAAGTTCCACGCATGGCGCAGCAAGTCGAAGGCTTACTTCAAGGTCAAGGGTATCGCAATGAACCCGGTCGACCACCCGCACGGCGGTGGCGGTCACCCCCACGTCGGTAAGCCAAGCACTGTGTCGAGGAACGCACCTCCAGGAAGGAAGGTAGGACGCCTCTCGCCCCAGAAGAAGAAGAAAGAGAAGAGGTGATCTGAATGGCTGAAGAAAAGATGACTGGAACCAAGTCCTCGAGAAGGAAGCTTAGGAAGAAGAAGGGAGTTCTCCAGGCCAAGCGGAAGAAGGAGTTCACCTACCGCGGCTTTACAATGGAGCAGCTCCTGGAGATGCCGTTCGATGAGGTCCTCGACCTGATGCCCTCCCGCATAAGGAGGAGCTTCGTCAGGGGCTTCAATGATGAGCAGAAGACCGCTTTCGAGAAGATCAAGGCGAGCGAGGGAGAGCCCGTCCGGACCCACCGGAGGGACATACCCATCGTTCCTGAGATGGTCGGAAAGAAGGTGGCCATTCACAACGGGAAGGAGTTCAAGGAAGTGGAGCTTAGGGCCGAGATGATAGGGCACTATCTGGGTGAGTTCGCTTTGACCCGCAAGATCGTCAAGCACTCTGGACCAGGTGTCGGTGCGACCAGGTCGTCGAAGTTCATGCCGCTGAAGTAAGGTGAGAACATGGCTGGATACACACAAAGTACAGACCCGGACACTACCGCCCGAGCGATCGGGAAGGAGAATCCCATTTCACCTAAGTTCTCACGTGAGATCGCCAGGATGATAAGGGGAAAGAAAGTATCCGTCGCGTTGAAGATGCTGGAGGAGGTCGCCGAGCTGAAGAGGCCGGTCCCGATCCGCCGCTACAACACCGGCGTCGCGCACAAGCCCGGGGTAGGTCCCGGCCGGTACCCGGAGAAGGCCGCCAAGGCCTTCATCGAGGCCATCGAGAGCGCGAAGCACAACGCAGAATACAAAGGCCTTGACGCCGAGAACATGAGGCTCAAGGTCATCGCCACCCACCTGGGGCGGACCCAGAAGGGTCAGATGCAGAGGGCATACGGCCGAGCCACCCAATGGAACCAACAGACCGTGAACATCGAAGTCATCCTTGAGGAGATGGAGTAAATGGCAAGCGAGAGGAAGTTCGTCGCGGAGAACATCAGAAGGACCCTGCTGAGGGAATACCTGATGAAGACCGTCGACAGGGCAGGCTTCGGCGGCGTTGACGTCCAGAGGACCCCGATGGGCACCAGGGTGACGCTGATTACCGAGAGGCCAGGGATTGTGATCGGACGCCGGGGTGCGGCAATCAAGACCCTCACCAAGGCGATCGAGGACAATTTCAAGTACGACAACCCGCAGATCGAGGTCCAAGAGGTCGAAGAGCCTAACCTCAACGCGCAGATCATGGCCGAAAAACTGGCCTTCGCGCTTGAGAGGGGATGGCACTTCAGACGTGCTGGACACTCCACCGTCCGCAGGATAATGGACTCGGGCGCCAGGGGATGCCTCATCATCATATCCGGCAAACTGACCGGAGAGAGGCACAGGACCGAGAAGTTCAAAGAAGGGTACATAAAGTACTGCGGCGAGACCCGTAACCTGTTCATCAGGACAGGATTCGCCGTGGCCAAGCTGAAGCCCGGAGTCATCGGCGTCAAGGTCGAGATAATGGACCCCAACGCAAGATTGCCGGCCGAGATATCGGTCAAGACGATGGAAGACGCAATGGCGGCCATTCCAGAGATGGCGGCACTGCTGGTCCATCAGGACGATATCCCGGACGCGATCGCTTCGGCCGCCGAAAGGGCCGTCATGGAGTGCGTCTAACGAGCCCGCCGAGGGCGAAAGCAAGGAGGAGTAGACGAGATGGCGCTAATCAAGGTCAAGGAGATCAAGGCCATGAGCCTCAACGACCGGGGCGCGAAGCTCCGTGAGTTGCAGGACGAGCTCATGCACGAGAGGGGCACGGCAGCGATGGGCGGTGCTCCTGCCAATCCTGGCAGGATCAGGGCGATCAGGACCAACATAGCCAGGATACTCACCGTCCAGCAGGAGGAAGAGAAGTAATGGCTGAAATTTGCTCCGTATGTGGGCTCCCAAAAGAGCTGTGCATGTGCGAGGAGATCGCACGTGAGCAGCAATCGGTCAAGATATACACCGACAGCAGGCGATACGGCAAGATGGTCACGGTGATCGAGGGTATCGACGATAACGACATCGATATCAACGACCTGGCCAAAAAGCTGAAAAACAAATGCGCTGCCGGCGGCACCGCAAAGGACGGAAAGATCGAACTGCAGGGAGACCACAAGAAAAAGGTCCAAGCAGCCCTGGAAAGCATGGGCTTCAAGACCGAAGTAAGATGAGCCCATGGATAAGAGGGATTTCATGAAACAGGAATTCATTGGTCTGGAAGTTGAGGTAGTCTCGTCGGCACATCCGGCCTACATGATGAGAGGCGTCGTAGTGGACGAGAGCAAGAACACGTTCTCGATCGAGCGCGAAGGCCGGGCGAGGACGATCCCCAAGAAGGGCAACGGATTCCAGTTCACATACGGAAGCGAAAGGATCACAGTAATGGGATCAGAGATTCAGCACCGACCGGAAGATCGGATCAAGAAAACGAGGTGAATCTTATGAATGGTGAGGTTAAAGATATCGGCATTGATGTTAAGGCCCCGACGGCCACCTGCGACGACAAGAACTGCCCCTTCCATGGCCAACTGCCAGTGAGGGGACAGATCATCGACGGGACGGTTATCTCCGTCAAGATGAACAAGTCCGCAGTGGTCGAGAGGAAATACCTGAAGTATGACCAGAAGTACGAAAGATACGCTAAGAGGACCAGCCACTACACCGTCCACAACCCCGCCTGCCTGGGCATCAAGCCTGGCGACCTGGTGCGGATCGCAGAGTGCAGGCCGCTCAGCAAGACCGTGTCGTTCGTCATAATAGAGAAGAGGTGAATGACATGAAGGGAATAGCAGGTAACCAGACCAGGGGAGTATGCACCGGCACCATCCTCTCTGTCATTGACAACACCGGGGCCAAGACCATATCGGTCATCGCGGTCCCGGGCTACCACGGCGTCGTGAGGCGCTACCCTTCCGCGGGCGTCGGCGACATCGTCGTGGCGTCGGTCAAGAAGGGCACGCCCGAGATGAGGCGTCAGGTCATCTACGCGGTCATCGTCCGCCAGAGGCGCCCGTTCAGGCGCGCTGACGGTACATGGGTCCAGTTCGAGGACAACGCAGCGGTTATAACTACAGAGGAAGGAGAGACCAAGGGCAGCGACATAAAGGGCGCAGTCGCCAGGGAGGCCGCCAGAGGTGGCCCCGTATCGCAGCCACGGCCTCGACGATTATCTGAGGTGAGAGAATGGAAAAGAGCAAGCAAGCAAGGAAGCAGAGGAAGGCCCTGTTTACAACGCCCCGACACATGTCAAGGGGAAGACGGTCTCTTCTCACCTCAGCGCAGACCTGGCCGAGAACGTCGGCAGGCGCTCGTAAGGGTCGTCAAGGGCGACACCGTAAGGATCGTACGCGGCGATGCGGCAATACTGGGGCTTGAAGGGAAGGTCACCGAGGTGAAGACCGAGACGGGAAGGATCCTGGTCGAGGGCGTCACCGTGAAGAAGGCAGACAGCAAGATGGAGAGCCGCTCGGTCCACGCGTCAAATTGTGTGGTCACCAAGCTGGAACTCAAAGACCAGTGGAGAAAGGACAAGCTCCAGAAGAAGGAGGCATCCTCATGAGCAACGATATGAAGAGACTGACCGCTCCCCGGAGCTGGCCAGTACCAAGGAAGTCCCACGTGTGGATCACAAGCCCGAGCCCGGGACCGCACTCGATCGAGGTCAGCATGCCCATCATGATCATCATCCGGGACATGCTCCACCTGTGCGACACCGCCGCCGAAGGCGTCAAGCTACTGCACGCCCGCGACATAAAGGTCGACGGACGCGTGGTCACCAACCACCGTTTCCCGGTCGGACTGATGGACGTGGTGTCCATCCCGAAGCTCGGACAGAACTACCGGATGGTCATCGATGAGAACGACAAGATGCGCCTTGTCCCGGTCCCGGCCGGCAAAGAGGCGTGGAAGTTGTGCCGCGTCGAGAGCAAGACCACCCTGCCGGGCGGAAAGACCCAGCTGAACCTGCACGACGGACGCAACGTCCTCGTGGCCAAGGACGGCTGGAAGTCCGGAGACGTGATCAAGCTGGAAGTACCGTCCCAGAAGATCCTGGAGACATACAAGCTGGCCAAGGGCAACATGGTCCTCGTGATCGCCGGTGCCCACGCCGGTCGGCTGGAAGCGGTCGAGGAGTACATCATCACCCGCTCGTCAGCACCGAACCTGGTCAAGTTCAAGGATGGAACGACAACGGTGAAGAACAACGTCTTCGTCGTCGGCGCCAAGGTGCCGGAGATAGCACTCCCGGAGGCTAGCGTACTATGAGCGACGAAAAGAACGTCATGCGCAACGCGCGTATCGAGAAGATCGTCGTCAACATCGGCGTCGGCGAGGCCGGCGAGCGTCTGCAGAAGGCCGAGAAGGTCCTGGAGATGGTCGCCAAGCAGAAGCCGAAGACCACCTTCGCCAAGGTCACCAACAGGGACCTGGGCGTCCGTGAGGGCATGCCGATCGGATGCAAGGTCACCCTGAGGGGAGAGGTCGCGGACGATTTCCTCACCCGGGCGCTCAACATCCGGGAGGGGCGGCTGGCCCGTTACTCCTTCGACCAGGAAGGCAACCTGTCCTTCGGTATCAGTGACTACACCGACTTCGCGGGCATGAGATACGACCCCGAGATAGGCATCTTCGGAATGGATGTCTGCGTGTCGATCCAGAGACCCGGAAGGAGGATCACCCGGCGCCGCATAATGAAGAAGAAGCTGCCCAAAGAGCACCGGATGACCAGGGACGAAGCGGTCAATTTCATGAAAGAGAAATACAACGCGGATGTGGTCGAGTGACGAAGCCAAAGAAAGTGTTCGGCAGGACAGTAGGCTGCACGCGCTGCGGAAGGAAGCGTGGAATAGTGAGGAGGTACGGCATGCACCTGTGCAGGCAGTGCTTCCGTGAAGTCGCGCCGCAGATCGGGTTCAAGAAGTACTCGTGAGGTGAGAAGATGCAGAACGACCCATTAAATGATGCAATGTCAACAATAAAGAATGCGGCGACAGTGGGAAAGAGCGAGTGCCAGATAAAGCCATCCTCTAAGCTCATCGGCCGCGTGCTCAAGGTCATGCAAGAAAACGGCTACATTAACCAGTTCGAGTTCGTCGAAGATGGCAAGGCCGGAGTCTTCAAGGTCAAGATGCAGGGAAAGATCAACAACTGCGGGGTCATCAAGCCGCGCTACTCGGTCAAGAAGGTGGACCTCGAACAGTTCGAGGCAAGGTACCTTCCGGCCCAGGATTTCGGCGTTTTGATCGTCTCGACCACCGAGGGCGTAATAAGCCACGTGAAAGCAAAGGAATTGGGCGTCGGCGGCAAACTGCTGGCGTTCGTGTACTGAGGGAAAAGAGATGACGGTAAGCGGATACATCGAGGAAAAGATCGAGATCCCCAAGGACGTGAAGGTATCCCTGGATAACGGGGTCATCACGCTCAAAGGGAAGAACGGTCAGCTGTCAAGGAACTTCTCCCACCCCAAGGTCAAGCTAACCATGGTCGACAACCATGTGATCGTGAGCAGCGAGATGCCGAAGGTGCGCGAGAAGGCCATCGTCGGAACGTACGGTGCGCACGTCAGGAACATGATCGTCGGCGTCACCATCGGGTACGAGTACAAGATGAAGATCGTCTACTCTCACTTCCCCATCAAGGCGGCCGTGAAGGGCAACAAGTTCTCCATCGAGAACTTCCTTGGAGAGAAGGCGCCTCGCAGCGCGAACATCATCGGAGAGACCAAGGTCAAGGTCGCGGGCGCGGAGGTCGTGCTCACCGGCTCTGACCTGGAACAGGTCTCCCAGACCGCCGCGAACATAGAGAGGGCCACCAAGATCAGGGGATTCGATCCCCGGGTCTTCCAGGATGGCATATACATCACGGAGAAGGCGGGGAGGTCTATCTAATGGCCAAGAACAAGAAGGAAATCAAGGAACTGGCGGACCTACCGTACTACCGTGAGGAGTACACCGCCCAGCTCGAGAAGATGGGCATAACCACTCTGCCCGAGCTCCTCACCGCGTTGAAGGAGACCGAGAAGAAGCAGAAGATCGTCGAAGAGCTGGAAGGCGTCGGCGTCAAGATCGCAGACCACTGGATCGAGGTAATAGAGCCGGAAGAGACCACCGCTGTGGCCACCAAGGGCTCGAAGACCGAGATCGTCGAGCAGCCAGAGGCCGAGGTCGTGGAGAAGGGCGAATATGTGGCTAAGATCAAGCCGGTCCTATCCCCTGAGGTCAAGGCCATGCTCGAGAAGCGTGACGAAGTGTCCGCTCGCCGGCCGGAGTTCCTCCGTCAGGAGTGGTTCCGGTACGCCAAGCTGGGCAGGAAGTGGAGAAAGCCGAGGGGAATGCACTCGAAGATGAGGCGGCACTACAAGTACAGGCCGACCATTGTCTCGATCGGTTTCCGCGGGCCAGCGTTGGTCCGTGGACTGGCGTCCTCCGGATTCCAAGAGGTATTGGTATACAACCCGTCGAACCTCGACGTAATGGACCCGAACACCCAGGCGGCCAGGATCGGCGGCACCGTGGGCGGGAAGAAGAGGGCGACAATCATAGAGAAGGCGGACCAGCTGAAGATCCGCGTATTGAACAGGTAATTTGGAAGTGAAGATATGGATCTGAAGAATCAAAAGCGCATGGCGGCCGAGATCCTCAAATGCGGACACACCCGTGTCTGGATCGACCCTAACAGGATCGAGGATGTCGCAGACGCCATTACCCGGGCGGACATAAGGACGGCCATCGAATCCGGGACCATCCGCGCAAAGCCCGAAAAGGGCATCTCCCGTGGCAGGGCCAGATACATGGCGGCCCAGAAAGCCAAGGGACGCAGGCGTGGACAGGGCAGCAGGAAGGGCGCCCAGGGTGCCCGTACCCCAAGGAAGAGGAGGTGGATCCAGACGATCCGCCCGATCCGCGTCGAGCTGGCTAAGCTCCGCGACGAGGGGAAGATAACCAAGAAGGTCTACAGGGAGTTCTACATGAAGGCCAAGGGCGGCATGTTCAAGAGCAGGAACAATCTCCTGATGCACCTGAAGACCGCAGGATATCTGAAGGAGGCAATCTGATGGCAACGGGACCGAGGTACAAGGTCGCCTTCCGCCGCAGGCGTGAGGGCAGGACGGACTACAGGCAGAGGGCCAGGCTCCTCCGGGCAAGGATCCCAAGGGCAGTGGTAAGGAACTCTCTGCGGCACACCAGCATACAGATCATTGCCTACGACGCGGTCGGGGACAGGGTCCTGGCCACTGCACACTCTCGTGAGCTGCTGGACATGGGCTGGAACAAGTCCACCGGCAACCTGCCGGCCGCCTATCTCACCGGCTACCTGGCCGGGAAGAGGGCAAAGAAGAACGGCATCACCGAGTGCGTGCTGGACATCGGGCTTAAGGTGCCAGCAAAGGGAGCGGCGGTCTTCGCATCGCTCAAGGGCATGGTCGACGCAGGCGTCGCCATCCCGCACGGCAAGGAGATCCTGCCCACCGAGGACAGGCTGAACGGTGCGCACATCAGCGAGGACATCGCTAAACTAGTACAGGAAGTCAAGAACCGCATGGAGGCTGCTTAAGATGGAATGGGTTCCAAAGACCAGGCTCGGCCACATGGTCCTCTCGGGAGAGATCACCAGCATGAGCCAGGCGCTAGCCACGAAGCTACCGCTGCGTGAGGCGGAGATAGTGGACATACTGTTGCCTGACCTCAAGGACGAGGTCATCGACGTGAACATCGTGCAGAGGATGACCGACTCTGGAAGAAGGGTCAAGTTCAGGATCACCTGCGTGGTCGGAAACGGCGACGGGTTCATCGGCATCGGCCGCTGCAAGGGCAAAGAGGTCGGGCCGTCTATCCGGAAAGCCATCGACAACGCCAAGCTGAACATCATCGAGATCAAGCGCGGCTGCGGTTCGTGGGAATGCGGCTGCGGCACGCCCCACTCCCTGCCGTTCGAGGTAATGGGAAAGTCGGGTTCCGTAGAGGTCATACTCAAGCCGGCACCGAGGGGAATAACCCTGGCCGTCGGCGATGTAGCCAAGAGCATCCTGACCCTGGCCGGCGTGAAGGATTCCTGGGGATACGCCAAGGGCCACACCAAGACCACCGTCAACTATGCGCAGGCCACCTACAACGCGCTGAAGAAGACCACCGAGATGCGTGTCACCGATGAACAGGAGAAGAGGCTCAAGATCCTCTCCGGACCGGTCCAGATGCACATCGCCCAGTCGTCGGTCGAACCGTCGGCACAGGTGGAAGCGAAGGGAGCGTGAATCAAATGGCATTCGCAGTCATCAGGGTGCGCGGGCACTCCGGCGTTAACAGGGACATAGAGGACACCATGAAGATGCTCCGGCTGACCCGGATCAACCACTGTGTGGTTCTGCCTCAGACGGCGGACATACAGGGCATGCTCTTCAAGGTGAAGGACTACGTCACATGGGGCGAGGTCACGGAAGAGACCCTGGCCCGTATGATCAAGTTCCGGGGCCGCATCTACGGCGACAAGCCCATCGACGATGCGGTGGTCAAGGAGAACATCGATTTCTCCTCGATCCTGTCATTCGCCCGGGCGGTCTCGAAGGGTGAGGTCCGGTACTCGGACATGAAGAACATCAAGCCGCTGTTCCGTCTCGCTGCCCCGAAGAAGGGGTACGGGGGAAGCAAGCGCGCGTACAACGCGGGCGGTGCCCTGGGCTACCGCGGCAAGGAAATAAACGAGATCATCGAGAGGATGATGTAAGTATAACCGGGTGATTCCAATGGTTAGCAGAACCGACAAGTTCAGGGGAAGCAGGACCCATGGCCGCGGGAAGAAGAGCGGAAGGGGCGCAGGCAAGCACGGAGGTACGGGCAACGCCGGGTTGCACAAGCACAAGTCGATGCACATGCTGAAGTATATGCCTGACCACTTCGGCCGCCACGGCTTCAAGAGGCCACAGAAGATGGTGGGCGCGATGATCACCATGAACGTCTGCGACATCGACCAAGGCGTCGAGAAGCTGGTCCGGGACGGCACGGCCCAGAAAGAGGGCGAGACGTACACCCTAAACCTCACGGAGTTGGGTGTCGACAAGCTCCTCGGCTCCGGCAAAATAAGCGTCGCAGTCGAGATCACGGTGGCGGAAGCCACGGAGACCGCAAAGCAGAAGGTTGAAATGGCTGGCGGCCATATCCTCCTTCCGCAGTAAGTCTCCCGTGATCCACATGGCGGAAGAAAAGAAGAGCAGGCTTTACAGGTTAAAGCCAATAACAGACAGGCTGCCGGCTGTAAAAAAGCCGGAGGGCCACGTGCACTTCAGGACTAAGATGCTATGGGTCATCGTGATCCTAGTCTTCTACTTCGTGATGACCAATGTGTTCATCTACGGTCTTGACGCGACCAAGACGCTGGACATATTCGCCCAATACCGGGCCATTCTGGCGGTGCTCAGGGTTCGCTGATGCACCTCGGTATCGGTCCGATAGTCACGGCTTCGATCATCATGCAACTGTTCGTCGGCGCCAAGATCATAAAGCTTGACCTGACGGACAAGGAAGATAAAGCGGTCTATCAGAGCACGCAGAAGTTCCTTGTCATCATAATGATCCTGGTCGAAGCGGTACCGCAGGTGTTCGGTTACCTGGTCCCATCCTCCACCTTCACCGGCGGACTGGATACGGTGTTCGGGGCCTCGGGGATCATTGACGGGACCAATATGGCCCGTATAATAATCATACTCCAGCTGTTCGTAGGATCCTATCTGGTGTTCCTCATGGACGAGGTCGTCTCCAAGTGGGGCATAGGAAGTGGGATATCGCTCTTCATCGCGGCGGGGGTGGCGCAAGCCATCTTCACCGGTACGGTCAATTGGGAGCCGTACACCTCAGGGACGCCCCTGAGCCTGACCAATCCGCCGGTCGGGGCCATTCCTAAGACCCTCTACATATTGCATGTCAGTTCGGCATCGTCCCTGGCAAGCGGAGGGTATGAACGGATATTACTTCAGAATCCGAATCCAGTGATAGCTCTAGTGGGAACGATTGCGATATTCATGTTCGTGTCCTACATCGAATCTACCAGGATCGAGCTGCCACTGGCGCACGGCACATCGAGGGGTGCCAGGGGCCGCTATCCGATCAAGCTGATATATGCCTCGAACATCCCGGTCATTCTGATGGCCGCGGTGCTGGCTAACATAAGCATGTTCAGTTTGATTCTGTGGAGTAGCTTGAAGCAGATTCCTCTTATCGGCGGACAATGGTGGATCGGCTTCTTCGCTGTCGGTTCGACCACGCCATCTGGTGGGGCAGCCTGGTATCTTTCAACGCCACAAGGGGTGGGCAGCTGGCTTTTGCCAATACTCAGTCCTTCAGAGTACGGTAGTCTGGCCTTAGGGCACGCGACCTGGCAGGTGGGGGCGCACGTAGCCATCTTCTTCGGCATAATGGTGCTGGGGTCGATACTGTTCGCCAAGTTCTGGATTCAGACCACGAACATGGGTCCGGAGGCGGTGGCGAGACAGATCGAGTCCTCGGGACTGCAGATCCCCGGGTTCCGGCGTGACCCCAGGGTGCTCAAACGGGTGCTGGAGCGTTACATTCCGATCGTGACCGTGATATCCGGTGCGACGGTGGGAGCTCTGGCGGCAGGCGCCGACCTGATCGGTACCGTCGGTAACGCCAGCGGTACTGGTGTATTGCTATCGGTGGGTATCATGATCCAATTCTACGAGGCGATAAGTCGCGAGCAGATGATGGAAATGCATCCAGTGCTGAGAGGCTTCTTCGGAGGCGAGGACTGAGATGGCCGAGAAGATCGCTTCCCCCGTCCCGTCCCCATCCCCCGCGCCCTTGCCGGCAGCCCCGGCCAAGGGCGGGATGGGCCGGATGGTCACCATCTTCATCTTCGTACTGGCGATATTCATCCTGTTCGACCCGACCCTGAGGAGCGCCTTGGGAACGGCGGTCGGCTACGGGCTGGACCCTCTTGGTCTCGTTCAACCACACGGCCCCCATCATCACCCTGGTGATCACCGGTCTGCTGATGGCCGGGCTGACCATCCTGGTCCGCCACTTCTTCACCGACTACGTGGAGCAGGCCAGAAATCAGAAGATCGTCACCGCATTCAACAAGGAGCTGCGCGATGCTCGCAAGGAGAACAACTCCTTCAAGACCAAGAAGCTCATGGCCGAGCAGCCGAAGATACTGCAGAAGTCGATGCAGCAGACCACGACCCAGTTCAAACTGCTGCCGGTGTCCATGATCATCGTCATCCCGATATTCGCATGGGTATCGGTCTTCGTCAATGGACTGCCCTCGTTGTACTTCAGTGTGCCGTGGTCGGCCTATGCCAACTTTAACCAGACCCCATTCCTCTTTCCGGAGTGGGTGCTGGTGTACTCGTTGATCAGCATACCGGTCGGACAGGTGCTATCGAGAACGCTCAGGTATTTCTCGTTCGCGAAGCGCCTGAAGGAGCTCAAGGCAGCGAAGGCATGAGGATAACGATCAGTGGGCCGATTGGCTCTGGCAAGACGACGGTGTGCGATCTGCTCGCTAAACGGCTGGGCTACCACAGCGTCGTCTCCGGAAAGATCTTCCGGGACATGGCCAAGGAGCACAAGATGAGCCTGGCCGAGTTCGGGGAGCTGTGCGAGCGCGATATGCGCTACGACCGGCTGCTGGACGAACGCATGGTGGAGATCGCCCGAGACAATCCGAACGTCATTCTGGAAGGCCGTCTGGTCGCCCACATGCTGGAAAAGAACGGCATACCGGCGCTGAAGTTCTTCCTCACCGCCGACCTGGAGATCAGGGCCAAGCGGGTGGTGGAACGGGAAGGCAGCCCGTTAGATGTGGCATTGAAGGAGATGAAGGAGCGCGAGGAATCCGAAGCGGTCCGGTACCGCTCCTATTACGGAATTGATATCAAGGGCGTTGATGTCTACGATGTCGTGGTCGACACCGGGGACAAATCGCCCGAACAGATCGTCGACCTCATGGTCGAGAAGGTCAAGGAATGGAAAAGCCAGGAATGCTGATCAAGGACGCCGCGCCGCGTTCCCTCAAGGCCGGCAAGAGGCCCTCCGAACGGAGCATAGAGGAACTGCTGGCCGCCGGGGTCATCGACCTGGACAAGGTCCAGGGGCCCACTTCCCACCAGGTCACCGCCTGGGTGAGGGACATCACTGGGCATCAAGAGGATCGGCCACGGCGGTACCCTCGACCCGCACGTGAGCGGCGTTCTGCCCATCGCCCTGGGAAAGGCGACGCGCGCCACCGATCTGGTGCTGCGGTCGGACAAGGAGTACGTGTGCCACGTCAAGCTGCACAAGGACGTTCCCAAGGAAAAGGCCTTGGCGGTCATCGCCACCTTCGTCGGCAACATTTACCAGACCCCGCCGGTGCGGGCCGCGGTCAAGCGGCAGCTGCGCATCAGGCGGGTCCATTACATCAACGTCCTCGAGATCGAGGGGCGGAACGTGCTGTTCCGGGTCGGATGCGACGCTGGCACGTACATCCGGACCTTGGCGGTGGACATAGGCGAGGCGCTGGGGGTAGGGGCCAACATGGAGGCGCTGAGGCGCACCCGGTCCGGTACCCTGGCCGAGAAGGATTCGGTCACCCTGCAGCAGCTCAAGGACGCCTGTGTGGCCTGGAAGGAGGACAAGGACGATTCCCAGCTGAAGGCCATGCTCATGCCGTTCGAGCTCCTTCTGGAGCCGCTGCCCAAGATCATGATCAAGGACAGTGCGGTGGACGCGATCTGCCACGGTGCGGACCTGGCGGCCGCCGGCGTCATCAGACTGGACCCCGGGGTTTCCAAGGGCGCGACCGTGGCCATCTTCACCCAGAAGGGAGAGGGCGTGGCGTTGGGCGTCACGCTGATGGACTCGGATTCCATCTTCAAGGCGGTGGAAGGGAACGTGGTCCGCTCGGACCGGGTGTTCATGCCCGCCGGCACCTATCCGAAGATGTGGGTAAAACAGCAGTGCTGATTCACTCGTAAAGGTCGTAGTCGTGGAAGTTCAGCTGGCCCTTGCGGAAGCTGCGGAACCCGATCTCGACCACCGACAGCGTGCTCGTTCCTGTCCTTCTGAGGTTTCGAGACCCCGATCCGGTCCAGCTTCGGGCTCATGGTGGGGATCGAATCGATGTTCATGACGATCGAATCCAGGTCATCGAACGACGTGTCCCTTTCGAACTTGCGCTTGCTCTCGGTCATCGCAAATTCCATCTTGTTGCCAAGCCGAGGAGGATGAGCGTTTATCAGCGTTGCTGGACGGATTTCATTACCGATAATGATACCAGGACCCGCGTTCGTCGCTGCCAGCAGTGCGGAGGTTGGGCGGTCCTACTTGAAATCACCGAGGAGGCTCTGTTTCGGGCCGGGCAGCAGTGAATGGGCCTCGATCCCCAGGCGCCTCCGGATCTCATTGGCCAGAGTGTCCGCGGAACCGTGGTGGGTGTATACCACTTCCGGATCGCAGCCCTTGACGAACGCCATCAGTTCCTCGAAGTCGGCGTGGTCCGAGAACGGGAACGCCTCGTCCACTCCCATCTGGTACTTGAACGAGGAGCTAAGGGCCCAGCCCGACACCGCCGCGGTGCGAGCCGCCCCCGCCTCATCCTGCCCATGAGGCTGGACTTGGCGTTGGTGGAGCAGACCATGACGCAGGGCGTCTCCGGTCCCTTGGCGGCATCGAGCGACCGGTAGCAGAACTCGGCGCCGTGGGACTCGATGTGCTGGGTGCACTGCAGCACGCTTCCCTCGATGAACGGCTCGAACTCGCTCAGCATCCGGATCAGCTCCTGGGACTTGCCCAGCGGGTAGGCGAACAGGGCGGTGGAGTATCCGTTGGACATGCAATCCTCCACCCAGTCCTTGATCACCCGGGAGATCTTCTCGGTGGCCGGGAACCGGTACGACGGGTCCCCGTAGGTGGATTCGATGATCAGCACATCGGTCTTCACCGGCCTGGCCCCTTCCATCCCGAACCGGTCCCGGGTGCTCATGTCCCCGGTGTAGAGAACGGTCTTCTCGCCCCGGACCAGGAACATATTGGACCCGGCGATGTGGCCGGCATTGAGCATCTCCACGTCGGGATGGGTGGAAGGCAGGATGGGCCTGGCCAGCGGCCGCTTGAGCCGGTTCGAGGCCAGCGTCGCGGTGACCGGAGAACAGACGATGGACCGTCCCTCGAGCTTCTTGGTGGCGCTCGGCAGGTGGTCCGAATGGGCATGGGAGATGCAATGCACGCCCCCGTCGGGGGTGCTCCTAGGGTCGAAGAAGAACCTGAGCCCTCCCATCTGGAGCTCCACGCCTTGGCCCCCTGGACAAAGCTTCACTTCCGGCGCATCCCCTGGCATCGGGCGCGTCTATCACGGCGGTAGTATTTACCGGTTACAGGGGGAACGCCGAATAAACTGGATGACGAACTTTCGTCGGCTTCACGGAAAATCGTGCCCGGCCATGCGGAGCGCCTCGGACGCATGCGGGAGGTCCTGCCTCCGGACCAGGATGTAGTCGGTATTGTAGGTGGACATGACGAAGATCGGGATGTTCGCCCCGGCCAGCGGCAGTGCCAGCTGCGACAGTATGCCGACCTCGCTGAATTCGAACTGGCCCACGAGGTGGATGCATTTCCAGCCCTTGCTGCACATCGACGCCCTCGGGCACCAGGTCCTCGCTGCACACGATGGTCACCTCGTCGTCGGTGCGCATCACCGAGAAGATGCCGGTGCCATCGCTCCTTCCTCGACCTCGGAGCCGGGCTCCAGCTGACATATCGCCAGCGTAACGTCGAGAACCTCGAGGGTCAGCCTCATAATCGGTCGTAGACCCACCTCGCCCCTAATTAGCCCTCCTAGCAAATTATCGAAATACGAACTCAGTGCGGATAGCCGTCTGGCACACTTTCGGTCACCTCTCCCCTTCAAGCCTTTATACACAGAAGGTGAAAACGGTACACAGTGAGAGCCGATGGAACTAAGCACAATAGATCAGACAGATTTTACCAGCATCGGCGTTTCGCATGAGGCGCCATACGCCGAAGGAATCGACCGGTCGGTGCGCACGTACGTGCCGCCGATCGACGCTTTGATAGGCGGATTGAGGCCGAAGACCATGACGCTGATCGACAGCGCCGACCGGATCGTCTTCGAGATGGTCAACATGATGTCCGTCAACGCCGTCAGCCAGAACCACGACGAGGTGATATGGGTGGACGGCGGCAACTCCGCCAACCCGTTCGAGCTGACCGCGGTGTGCAAGCGTTTCCGCCTCTCGTCCGACGACGTGCTCTCATCGGTCACGATTCACGGCCTTCACCGCCTACCAGATGTCCACTCTGATAGAGGACATGCTGGAGAAGGAGGTGGAGCGCATCCGCACCGGCATGGTGGTGATATCCTGCTTCCCGGACCTGTTCCAGGACAAGGACATGGAATGGTCCGAATCGTTCCAGCTGATGCGCCGGTCGATGGACAAGCTGAGGGAGCTCACGGAGAAGCACGACCTGGTCACGGTCATCACGAACTTCGGCCTGGCCAAGATGTTCCACCGCAAGGGGCTGAGGCCGCTGCTGTACGACGGAGTGGACCGGGTGTTGCGCATCGAGACCTACGGGAAGTCGCTGCGCATCATGCTGCCGAAGGAGAACATCGGCACCTTGTACCGTCCGGTGCCGCGCAACCAGACCACCTTGGACGAGTTCGGGGGGTGGTGACAACGGGACGGACCGTGCCCACCTACCGGATGACCGCGGAAGGTATGATCAACAGCTGGTCAGATTACCGGCGGGCGTTGTCCCTGGAGGACAAGGAGCGTTCGACTCGATCTGCAACCGGGTGCCGATCATGCCTCCGCCGCCACTTACGCCGCGTTCACCGACCCTTTCGAGAGTGCCGTGCTCTCGATAGTGCTGGAGCAGGAGAAGGAGATCCTGGCGCTGCGCAAGGGCGACGCCCGATGAGAGGATGGATCATCGACTGCTATGCGGACACCAGGGACGACTCGATGGTCCTCTGGCTATGGACCTCCCAGGGGGTGCGCAGGATCGTGGACCGGAACTTCCGCCCGGCGTTCTTCGTCTGGGCCCCGGAGGGGAAGATGGCCGAGCTGCGCTCCGGTCTGCGCATAGCCGGGATCGGAGAGCAGACCGTGGAGCAGCACCGCATCTGGCTGGGGGAAAACAAGCGGGACGTGGTGAAGATCGTCCCGGAGTGCTACCTGTCGATGATGCCGACCGCGAAGATGATCGACCGCTGGGGGCTGTACCGGGACTACAAGCTTTTCAACGTCGACTTCCGCATGGACCACCGTTACTACCTGGCGCACGGCATATTCCCCATGGGGCTGCTGGACACGGGGAGCACTACCACCATCTGGACTCGCCCTACCGGTCGGACCGTACCGTATCCCGGGCCTGAAGGCGATGCGCCTGGACATCAAGGTGAACGCCAGGAACCATATACCACCTACGAGGACCCGCTGCGTTCGGCATCGTCGAGAGGGAATCGGTGGACGGGGGCGAGGAGGACATCCTGCAGGGCGTGCTGGGGGACGGTTGGTCGCGGCAAGGACCCGGACATCATCCTGACGCAGAACGGGGACAGTTTCTACCGGCCTTATCCTTTCGCGCCGGGCCGAATGCGGGGATGAAGTTCGAATGTAGGTGGGGAGAAGGGGGTGCGGAACGCCAAGGGCAAGAGCGACTTCACCTACGGCCGCATCGATCTAAAAACCCCCGGCGCAGAAGCTCCGGGGGCGCATCCACATCGAGCGCCGGCAGCTCCTTCACGTTCGAGGAGGGCGGGCTGCACGGGCTGATCGACATGACCCGCTGTTCGCATATCTCGCTTCAGGGATGCCGCCGGCTTTCGCCCGGGTACCGCGATCAGCTCGATGCAGGAGAACGAGGCGGTGCGCCGCGGGACGCTGGTGCTCTGGAAGAAGAACCTGCCGGAGAACTTCAAAAGACCGCCGCTGAGCTGATCGTCGGGGACCGGGGCCGTGCTCTATCTACGAGCCAAAGGTCGGCATCCATGACCGGGTGGCGGAGTTCGACTTCGCGTCGCTGTACCCGAGCATCACCTGGTGAGGCATAACATCTCCCCGGAGACGCTGGAGTGCGGGTGCTGCCCCGACTCCAGACGCATCGTGCCGGGGATCGGTTACCGCATCTGCGAGAAGCAGACAGGGTCGCTGCCAGGGGTGCTCGGCCGATCATCAAGCGCAGGCTGCGCTCAAGAGGCTGGCCAAGGGCGGGTCCCGGCACGCCAAGAATATGACGCCCGCCGGCCGGGCGCTCAAATGGGGGCGCCGGTGACATGCTTCGGCTACACCGGACTACGCGAACGGCCGCTTCGGGCGGGATCGAGTGCCACGAGGCCATCAACGCCATGGCCGGGAATTTGCTGCGTACCTCCAATCTGGGCGGAGCGCCGCGGCTTCCGCGTGCTGCACGGCATCGTTGATTCGCTCTTGTCGAGGGGAACGGAGAAGGAGGAGGCTCGACGCTATTTCCAAAGAAGTAAGCCAGCTGGAAGGCATACCGCTGATGCTGGAGGGTATGAACTGGATCGTGTTCCTGCCGAACATCACCACCGGCGTGGGGGCGCCGAACCGTTACTATGGCGTGTTCGAGAGCGGCGAGATCAAATCCGTGGAGCATCGCCCTGGCAAGGACGACACCACCACCATCGTGCGGGAGCTGCAGCAGGAGATGCTGGACCGGCTGGCTAAGTGCAAGGACTCAAGGAGTTCATCGCGGAGGCGATACCGGAGGTGCTGGACATCGTCGGCCATCATGTCGAGACCATACGTTCCGGCACGGTCCCGCTGGAAAAGTTAGCGAACACCAAACGACTATCAAAGGGGGTGGAGGATAACATGAGAACAACGAATCGTCGAGGCGCCGAGACAGATGAAGCGCAATGGTTTCTCCGGCGCCGCCCGGGGAGGCGATCGAGTACGTCGTCCTGAGCGGCAAGAACGAGCAAGTTGGCGAAGTTCCTGGATGGCGACGAGGCTTACGAGCCGGGAGAAGATGCGGAGCTGGCGTTGCGCGCAGCCTCGGAACTGCGCCCTTTCGGGTACGACATCTTGACCATGCGGGCGATGTACTCAAAGGAAAAGGGGCAGGGGGCAGCAGACGATTCGCGGTGCAGCAACCACCACGCATCGCGACTGCCGCCGAACGCGCCAGCAGAACGGAGTCGGGAAGAGCGAGCACGCAGCCTGCCTCCAACTGCCGAGGAGGACATTACCTCTTCGCCGGAGAGACCGTCCACGAGATATGGCAAAGGGCGCCGAGGGCGGGGAGGAACAGATACTGCGAGTTCGCCGGAGGGCCCGGCAAGGATGGCGGAGAAGGGAAAGGTCGAGAAGAATGTAAGGGGAATGCAGGAACCGCTCCCATCCTTCTAGGGCGAGACCGTCCGATCCAGGTCGACTGAGCATGGAGGCGGCGACCGCCACAAAGGCCAGGGGGAGCGCAGCCGAGAATCGAAATAAAGTCCAGATTCAGAATGAAACCCGGCGTGGTATAGTGCCTCGGTCATATCGATCCTCCCAGGAAAGAGGCAAACGTCAGATCCATCCCGAAGAAGAAGCAACGTGATCGAGCGCCAGAAGGCAACCGGTCCGAGACGTATACGGTCGTTCCGAGCGTGGGTGGGACCAGCCCCAGCAGGGTGGAGGTGAGCAACAGTAAAAGTCCGGGAATGCCGCACATCAGAGGCACCAGCAGCACCAGAGACAGCACCAGGACCTTCGTCGTCCGGCCCAGGTCGATGTCTGCCACCTTGGCCGCGAAACAGCCTGCCCAGGCGCATGGTGATCGCGTACCCGAGCAATGCCGCGGCGAGCACCGAGACCAGCAACAGGACCGTTTCGTCGGACGTCGCCGAGGAGAGCGCCCTGACGCCGTCGGCGCCCAGCATCTGCTTCACCACCAGCAGGGCGCCGGTCCGGCCCTTCCCGGTCACTGCCAGCGCGATGATGCCGAACACCGCCGCGGCGGTGCCGACCGCGGACACCATGGTTATGAACCGGCGGGCGGAGCCCTCATCGTCATCGCCCCGGTCCCGGTCGACCACCGAGCCGATCATGTGCCGGTGGTCGAGGTGACCGCCCGGCATCCACCCGACGAAACCGCCGGCCAGCGCGCCCCCATGGCCGCCCTGACCTCGAGGCCGTTTCCGGCTGAACGCTCCTGCTTCGGGACCGGTCCTGACGTCATCGAGGACAGCAGGGTCGGGAGCCCGAACAGTCCGGTGAGGAGCGGGAACAGCATGTTGCCGTCGAACCCATCCCAAACCCCGGCCAGGGGCAATCTCGCGTTCATGGCTACGAAGCCGAGGAGCCCGGAGCAGAGCAAGAGCAGGAGCGCATACAGCTTCCTGCGGCCGACCGCAGCTGATTTTCCAAGATGCCGCGGACCTCGGCCATGCCTGCCGGCGTCCCGGCCCGGGCATGCACGTTCCATTCCTTACCGACGGGTCAGTGAGGACAAGAATCGTCTAGGAGAGAATCCGTTCGCAACCTGCCCGCAGTGGCCGTGAGCTCTTCTCCGTCCTGCGGCACCATCATAGGGATGCCGTTCCGTTCCAGCCGGCCGATGCTACCCTGGCGGGCGTTCGATTCCACGGTGAGGGCGGCGGTCGTCCCTCTCGGAAATGACGAGCATGAGCATGACGATCACCAGGACGCCGGGGATCAGCGGTTCGAAGCGCGCGTAGAGGCTAACCGGAGCGGACATCATCAGGAACACCGGCACCACCAAGAGTATGGCCACGCACGCGCCGGCCAGACTGCCCTTGGCCGCGCAGGCCACCGCGTCCAGCTTGCCTTTCCCGAGAGGAGCAGGCGGTGGCCGGGGAGGACGGAAAGGGCGGTGTCCTCGCCCGGTGCTCCCAGAAAAGACTCCGAACGGGAACGAAATCCACGAACGAATGCACCACCGAGGCGGAGATGATGATGCAGCACACCAGCAGCGGGATGGGTGGACGACGCCGATACCGAACGCGACACAGGCCAGCCCCATCATGCCGGCGATCCCCGGATAGGAGACCAGCATGATCAGGGCAAGGGTGTTGACGTGGGAATGCCCGGGGCGATGCCGGTGAACGTGCCCAGCGCCGCACCTGCGCAGGTGCAGTACAAGACCATCAAAAGCAGTCCGGGGTCCACGTCCGGGCAACAGAATGCGTTCGTGTCATCCAGTCCGCTACAGTAAGAGTTCGCCGGGAGAACGGTTTATATCGGTTACGCTGCGTTGTTTCGGTCTGCATGACCTCGGTTATCAAAGCCATCAACCTGCGAAAGCAATTCGATGCGGTGACCGCGGTCGCGGGGATCGATTTTACCATCGAAGAGGGCGAGTGCTTCGGTTTCCTGGGCCCGAACGGTGCGGGAAAGAGCACCACCATGCGTATGATCTATTGTGTTTCGCCCCTGACATCCGGCACCCTCAACGTTCTGGGGATGGACGTGAGCGAGGACCGTCAGCGGAGATCAAGGCGCTCATCGGGGTGGTCCCGCAGGAGAACAACCTCGACGTGGACTTCACCGTGCACAAGAACCTGACCGTCTACGCCCGATACTTCCATCTGGACCCGGTCCTGGCATCGAAACGGGCCGACGAGCTGATCGATTTCAGGCAGCTCAAGGAGAAGCGGGATTCCAAGATAGACGAGCTGTCGGGCGGCCTGAACGCAGGCTGATATCGCGAGGGCGTTGATCAACGATCCCAGGAAACTGATACTGGACGAGCCGACGACCGGTCTCGACCCGCAGGCCAGGCACCTCATATGGGAGAGGGTGCGGGAGCTCAAGAAGCGCAAGGTGACGGTGAACCTGACCACCCATTACATGGACGAGGCGGCAGCTGTGTGACCGGCTCATCATCCTGGACAAGGGAAAGATCGTGGCCGAGGGTAACCCCCGGGACCTGATCGAGAAGCACGTCAGCTCCCAGGTCCTGGAGATGATCCCCCCTTCCGAGGAGCTTATCAAGCTGGTGAAGGAGAACGAGTGGAGCTTCGAACGCTACGCGGACCGGGTTTTCGTGTACACCGATGACAGCTCTTCCGTCCTGGCGCAGATCAAGGGCAAGGTGCCGTTGGAGCGGAGCATCATCCGCAACGCCACCCTGGAGGATGTCTTCCTCAAATTGACCGGCAGGGGGCTGATAGAGTGACATTAGTAAGGAACATAAGCTGGCGGGCCTGGGACGCCTGGAGAAGGAACAAGGACGTCTTCCTCAAGACCTGGAAGACGAACTTCCTGCCGCCGTTCATCGAACCGGTGCTGTACCTGCTGGCGATGGGCTTCAGCTTCGGCGCGGTGGTGACGCTCCCGCCCACGAGGGGAGGCAGGAGAGCTCACGTGGCCTTCCCGGCCCCGGCCGGTGGCGATATCGATCATGAACAACTCGTTCTACGAGTGCACGTACGGATCGTTCGTCCGCATGCACTATCAAAAGACGTTCGATGCCATGATCGCGACGCCGCTATCGATCGAGGACGTGATGGTCGGCGAGGTGCTATGGGGAGCGACCAAGGCGATGGTCAATGCCAGCATCGTTCTCCTGGTGATCGTGGTCGTGGGGGCGGCCAGCTTCCCGGGCCTGCTGCTGATCCCTTCATCGCGTTCTTCGGCGCACTACGTTCTCATTGATGGCGCTGATATTCACGGCCATCGTTCCCAACATCGACTCGTACAACTATCCTTTCTTCTTTCCGTCCATCACGCTGATGTTCCTGCTCACGGCACTCCTTCCCGTTGTCGCTGCTGCCATCGTGGGCGGCCCCGGGGGCGTATGCCTTGCCGCTGATGCACGTGACCACTCTGACGCGCGCGATCTTTGCCTGAACATATTCAACATCACCAGCGTGATAAGCACGTGATCGACATTGCCTTCGCTGGCCTTCAGGGCCTTCGACATTCCGACGTGCGGTGTACCTGATGAAGAGGAGATCGGTCAAGTGATGCGGCCTAACAAATCACCACCAGTCCGCCGTCCCGGACCTCGACCTTGACCAGTGTCTTGATCTTTATGTCCAGCTCGGCCTCGAGCGCCTCCTTTCCGTTGCCCTTCTCGACCACCACGATGATGTCGACGATCCTCACGCCCATTTCCCGGAAGCTCTGGACCAGGGCGCGCTAGCGTGCCCCCCGTGGAAATCGACGTCCTCCACGATCACCACCCGGTCCCCGGAATTGAGCCCGTTCGATGTACATCAGCTTCTCCGAGTACCCAGTGACCGACGAACTGCCACCTCTCCCGGCAGGCCGTAGCGCCGCTTCCTCACCACGTTGTAAGGGATGCCCGTGCGTAGCGAGAGAGGACCGCCAGCGGTATGCCCATGGCCTCCGGGTGTGACGGGAGCCCAATCGAAATCACCGATGTTCTGTATCCGGTCGAGCACCCCCCGGAACACCGCCGGTTCCATGAACCGGATGCCGTCGGTGACCTTGGATGAATGAAGAATCGTAATCCCCCATCTTTACGATGGGGGCAGCCTCCAGGCTTCTCCTGAAGTTCTCCAGCATGTTTGAAGTAACGACGCTCCGACGATTTATACCCACTTGGCCGTAGCCGTCTTTTGGGTTGATTCCGAAAGGATTATGGTCTACAGGCTTATCGATTGTTCAGGACATGGCTCGCTTCAAGATAGCAACCCTCTCGGACCTTTCGGAAGAGACGCTGACCAAGGTCGAAGTGGACGGCAAGTCGATCGTCATCGGTCTCGCGGATGGAAAGCCCTTCGCCATGGAGGGTCGCTGCTCCCACATGGGCGCTGATCTCTCCAAGGGAAAGAAAGAGGGAAACCTGGTCCGTTGCAAGATGCATGGGGCGGAATTCGATATCCGGACCGGCGATGTGGTGCGCAATGCGCAGGCGAAGAAGCTCCAGACCTACCCGCTCACGCTAGAGAGGGGGAAGAGGTCTTCATCGAGCTCTGACGGCTCGGGTTCGATCTCAGTTCGCCTTGGTCCAGGCGCTACCTTCCTTCCGGACCAGCCCTTCCGAGGAGAGCTCAAGCGTTTCCCGGACCAGTTCCAAGGGAACGTCTATGGAGAACTGGTCCTTGAACGCCCGCTGAACTTCCTTCTCGTTGCGGGGCAGGTTCAAGGGTCTTCGGCAGGATGGTGCGCATGTCCTCGTGCAGATTCCAGGGGAAGATGAACCAGGTCCACTCCTCCTTGGGCACATGGACGCAGAAGTAGTCAGGCTGGAGCTTGGAATGGGCGATGTGCAGCAGGGTGGAGCTCTTCAGCCCCCTCGGCCTCATCTTCATCAGGTGTCCCAGGGCCAGGATCATGCTCTCGCCGGTATCGGTGATGTCGTCGACCACCAGCACCTGGTCGTTGGTGATGTCGATGGTCAGTTCCTGGGTGAGCAGGGCCTTGCCATCCTGGTTGGCCGTAACGCCCCAGTGCTCGGTCTTCACCGCGTAAAGCTTCTTCACCTTGAGATGGTCGCATATCAGCCTGGCCGGGACCCATCCCCCCCGGGTCAGCCCTATGACCACGGTGGGATGGAACCCGTCCTCGGTTATCTTCCTGGCCACTGTCTCGGTCCACTGCGCGATCTCGTCCCAGGTCACCAATTTGCATCGGAAGCTCTCAACCTTGTCCACGGAAACACCTCAGAGTTCGCCAGCTTCAACACGGATGTGGGCCAGCACGACATCTCTCCGCAATGCCATCCCATGGAAAATAGTTTCCCCGGACCAGCGGGTCAGTCCTTGACCACGACGTCGATGAAAGCCATCCGTACCGAGTCGAAAAGACCCTTGTCGGAAAGCTTGAACTCCGGCACCACCAGCAGCGACTGGAAGCCAAGGGCCATGAACGGTGCGGCAAGGCGGCAGCCCATGGAACGGGCCATCTTGACCGTCCTTTCCTCTTCCTCGACGAAAGCGCGGCAGGGGCTGGTGCTCATCAGCCCGGCCACCGGGAGGTGCGTGGATTCGTTCCTGTCCCCGTCGGTTATGTAATATCCTCCCTGTTCGGACACGCGATTCACCGCCTCCGCCAGCGACACCGCGTCCGTCCCGACCGCGATGATGTTGTGCGAATCGTGCGACACCGTCGAGGCCATGGCCCCCCGCTTGAGGTCGAAACCGGAAACGAAGGCGACGGACACCGGTGCCTCCCGGTAGCGGTTCACCACGGCGATGAGATTGATGCCCTTGGACGCGTCGGGGGTAACAATCCCGTTGTCCACCTTCAGGACCGCTGTGCCGGCCATGCTCTCGATCTCGTCCGGAACGACCCGGATCACTCGGACCGTGACGCTTGGACCATCGGCCAGGATCTCGAACTCCACCGGTTTCCGGTCCTGTTTCAGTACTGCCATCGGAACGCTTTGCGGACTCACCTCGAACAGTGCCTTGCCGTCCTTGGCCACCAGTTCCCCGGCGATGTGGACCTCCTTCACGTTGAAGTGCTTGAGGTCGTCCACGATCACGAAGTCCGCCACCTTGCCAACGCTCAGGACGCCGCCGGGCAGATAATAGTGCCACGCCGGCCAGGCCGTCACTGCCCTGATGGCGTGGATCGGGTCCATGCCCATCGCCACAGCCTTCCGCAGCAGGACGTCCACATGTCCTTCCAGCAGGTCGGCTGCCCGCAGGTCATCGCTGACCAGGAAGCACTCGTTGATCTTGGCGAAGGGCATCAGGTCCCGCATGTTCTTCTCCGTGCTCCCTTCCCTCACCATCACCCACATTCCCAGGTGGTAACTTCTCCTCCGCCTCGTCGGAAGTGAGGCATTCGTGGTCGGTCTTGATCCCGGCGTTGATGTACTTGACCAGGTCTGGTCCGACGAGCCCGGGGCAATGGCCGTCCACCGACTTCCAGAGGGAATGTGCGACCTTTATCTTGCCCATAACCTCCGGGTCATCGCGTATCACTCCCTTGTAATCCATGACCTCGCCCAGGGCCACGAACTGCTTGAGGCCGAGCAGCTTTTCCACCTGCTCCGCATCGATCCTGGCCCCGGAGGTCTCGTACGGTGTGGCCGGGATGCTGGACGGAGCGGTGAAGAAGGTGCGCAGCGGAACCGACTCGGAATCCTGGACGATGTAATGAACGCCCTCCATGCCCATCACGTTGCCGATCTCGTGCGGATCTGCCACGATGGCCGTGGTCCCGTGCGGAACGGCCGCCTCCGCAAAGCGGGAAGGGACGAGCTGGGAGGATTCTATGTGAATGTGCGAATCGATGAGGCCGGGAAGAATGAACTGCGCCGGTGCCGTGTCCAATCTTTCAATGGCCAACACCTTCCCGTCGGCGTATGAAAGCTTTGCCGGGAATATCTTCCCGGAGACCACATCGACGAAATTGCCCGTGACCGACCTGACATCCATGGAGGAATGCAGGCAGCGGGCACCCGAAAAAGCTTTTGCCGGCAGCATCCCTTGGATCGGCGTTGGTCTATCCGAGAGAGATACTGAACCGTGTCAAGTGGAAGGACGGGGGTCTGAGCCGGGTCAAGGTCACCTATGTGCACCGCGGGGCCCCGGGGGACCGGCTAACCATACCCGCCGAGACGATCACCAATCTGGGCATTCGTTCTTCTCCACCGCTGACAGTGAGATCCCCTACCACCGGATCGTGCTGATCGAACGGGATGGGAAGGTGCTCTTTGACATCAATGATTTCGAAAAAAGGGAAACCGTGACCACCTAGAAGGTGGTGAAAAGGGTTTTGATCAACGGGGTTTAGGCTCGTTGCAGTTCGGGCACGCATGCATGAAGGAAGGGTACTGAACGCCGCACTTGTTGCACTTGATCATTTCGGTCTTCTGATCCTTCTTCTTCTGTTCCACCTGTGCCTGGTCGTCCTTCAATCCCGCGCGCAGCGTCTGCATCTGGTCCTGTTGCTGGACCGGTTGCTGCTGTACTGGGGCTGGTAGTAGCTCTGTTGGGGCGGTCCCTGTGGCTGCTGGCCCTGTTGCGGCGGAGCGACGGTCGCGCTCTGCGGGCGGTACTGCTGGTATTGGGGTTGGAACACTTCCTGCATCCTGACATAGCCGAGGATGATCAGTATTCCCGGGATCAGGCCCGCGAACAGGCCGATGATGCCGAGGATCAACATGCGGTCGCTCGCTTCCTTGAACTTGCCCTGGTCAAGGATGTCGAACAGCATGCCCTTGAGAATTACCGCGAACACCAGCGCGATGATCCCGTCCACAAAGGAGGCCACTCCCGAGCCTCGGTCGAATGTCAACAGGTTGACGATGCCGACGATGATGAGCAGCACGCCCAAGAGTCCACTGATGATCTGGGCCCAGTAAGCTAGTTTCCTTGCCTCTGCCACGCTTGCGGGTAGCCACGGAGGGCCTACCGGGTTCGCCATGTACGGTATTGACGCCATATTTATTTCTCCCATCTCTGATAATGCCCAGTATAAAGCTGGACTATGGATTGCGAAAGGCATTCAGATATAATGAATGTATCGAATGGCCCAAATAGGAAAAGACCCACCTTGCGGCCGGTTCAGCAGAACATATAAACATCCTATCCAGATGCTTTTGTTATTAATCTAATTTAGAATAGATTTATATATTTAACCTCTTGTACGAAGCATTAGCAAGTGTGAACCGATGAAGCACAACGATTTTAAGACGATCTATGACCGACTGAACGAGCCGGCGGATATCGTCAAGCTCTCCCAGGAGCTGGGTCTTGACGTGGAGCTTCTGGATGTGATCTTCACACAGCGAACGGTCCGGGAGACCACCAAGAGCTTTTACAAGGTCCAACGGAACGCCCAGAAACTGGTCTACGATTGGAACCATGGGCACACATTGCTGGAAGTGGCCAGGAAATGGAACTTCCCTCCCATACTCACAGGACTGATGATCTACCAGGTGAGCGGCAGGTCCAAGAAACAATTCTGGAATATGGTCCGGAACGTCGACACCATCTCCGACGAATCCCTGCGCAACCAGATAATGGAGATCGCCGAAGAGGACCTGGTATACTCTCCGCAGGCCACCGAGAAACAGTACAAGCGCGGCACATGGGGAGAGGAAAAGCTGCAATGCTGGCTCGATGGCCAGAGCATCTCTTACAGGACTGAGAAGGACCTGAGGGGAGAGTTCCCGAAAACACCCGATTGCCTCCTCGACAAACCGATAAGGGTCAATGGCTGGGAGGTCAACTGGATCGAATCCAAGGCCACCTTTGGGGACCGGGTGGAAGTCAACAAGAACATGAAGAAACAGCTCGAGCCGTACCTGGAACTTTTCGGCCAGGGCGTGGTCATCTACTGGTTCGGTTTCGTTGATGAGATAACACCGCCCGACGGATCTACATCACGGATGCATCCATCACGAGCCTGATTTGCAAAGTGCCTTAGCCAGAAGGCAATTGACAAATATCCACAGCGCTTCTTTTGGGCGTGGACCCTGAGTTCATCTCCGCGAGCGAGCTGGAACGGTTCGGCTATTGCCCTCTCAGTTGGTGGCAGGGCAGGACCGCCCAGGCAAACTCCGCCGCCCTGAAACAAGGGTCTCAGAACCATGAGCGGATATCGGACGACCTCAAGACCATCATGGCCAGCGAAGAGCGCGCGGTTTCCTGAAAAGGGCGGTGCTCTGGTTCTCCGCCGTGTCGACCCTCATGGCGATCATCGGGTTCGTGCTCATGGAATCGTCAAACCTGGCCGCATGGCGCTGGCTCTTGACCCTGCTTTCGGTGTTCTGGGTCGCGGCGGTCCTGATAAATAGTGTACGGCATCTCCGCCAAGGTCCAGGGGCTATCCGCAGCGAAAGGCGCATCGCCTCCGCTGGTGTGGTGGTCATGGTGGTGGCGCTGAACGCGGCGACACTGCTCGAGCTCGACCAGGAGGTGGCCGCCATATTCGAGGTACTGGCCCTGATCTGGCTCATCGGAGCGAGCACGGCTCTATACTTTTCCCTGAAAGCAGAGAGCATGGCCCAAAGGAAGCGCCGCCAGGTGGACGTGGACGGGAAGGTGTTGTATGTGGGCACCGACGACCAGCGGCTCCTGGTCTCGGAAAAGTACAAGCTGACCGGACGTCCAGACTACATCCTGATGGAGGGGGCAGAGCTCATACCGGTCGATCTAAAGACCGGAAGGCAGCCGCGGGGGCCGCGCTTCTCCCACATACTCCAAATCGCCGCCTACTGCCTGCTGCTGAGCGATGAGAGCGGCAAGCGGGTGTCCCGCGGCATCCTGAAATACGGCGATGTCGAGCACGAGATCGAGTTCGACGATGAGCTGGAAACACTGCTTCTCGGCAAGCTGGAAGAGATGCGCGGGCTGATGAAGAGCGGTGACGTCCACCGCAACCACAATTGACCAATTGCGCGTTTGACATCGCTATTCCTTCCGCCACAAGTGCCTTCGAAGCGATCGTCACCGAGTGCTGCGCGGCGCAGTGCCGCCGCGTCACTTCGAGTACGCGATTCTGCGTCGGACAAGAAGAATCCGTGTTCGGGCATCAGCGGGTCCAGACCTTCGACCCCGCCCAGGAGTCTGGCGGCGCGCTCGAAGTCTGAGAGCGCCGCTGCACAGCACGCCAGGTTGTTGAACGCGAAGATCGTCTGCCAATGAGGCAGACCCATTCGGCGCGTAAGCCGTAGGTAGCGGCAGGCGTACACCTCGGCGAGTTCGGGTTCGCCGAGAACGAAGACCACGTGGCTCAAGTCACCGACGGCGTACGCGACGAACAGGGTGTCACCCACCTCTTCGGCGGCGCGCAGGGACTCTTCGTCCCACTCTCGGGCACGCTGGAAGTCGCCGCCCGCCGACGCG
>CAWDCQ010000047.1:0-10092 GCA_963800775.1 uncultured Methanomassiliicoccales archaeon
GTTGTGATGACACGATGTTCTTTCCTCGACCTTTCCGATATGAAGAATTAAGATGGCGAACTCGTTGCTAGGACGGTGGCGAAGATGATACGATCTTGCTGCCAAGAACCTCTCTCTCGAGGCGCAGTCCAGCATCTGTGTTCCTCCGGAGTTACTTCTGAATACTATGTCCCGAAGGAGCAAGTTTTAATATTCCAGCGGTTCAAGTTGTTATCAAAGTAAAAAATAATGACGGAAAACCAAAACATTAGCCGCTTTACGCTGCTGGAAAAGATGCTGGAATCTAGGGCTGGGTTCAATGAGGATACTGCGCAGGAGGTCACCCTCAAGATCTTGAACTACTTCGGCTACCATGATGAGATCATCGACAATGCCCTCAACCAGGAGGACCGGAAATTGTTCTACTATCTTCAGGACATAGACCTGCTGCAGACCCATTGGGAAGAGACCCAACTGGCCAGCGGAAGGAACTGGCGCATATTTTACTGGGCATTGAACCTGGAGAGGCTCAGAGTGCGAAATCAAGCTGACCCAGAGCCCGGATCAACAAGATGTCTACCTGTCCTTACCTGAGACCGCCTGGACCAAGGAAAATTTTCCCGCCTCGAGCTGAGACCTCAAAACCAATTTATTCCCGGTCTTGCATCAATGGACCGTGAAGTTCTGTTATTGTCCAGAGTGCCGGGACTGCGCCTCCGGAACTGGCATGCCCGTGATGACTGTACGAGATAGCAGAGGGCCATGTGCCATCATCACCATCCCCACTTCATTTGCTGGCTATCTGATGTACGCATTAAGCGCGGTCGCCTTGGTGCTAATAGTGGTCCATCTTCTGGGCATCGACTGGCCCCTTTCCGATTATGACATCCCGCTGATCTTCGCGGCCATCCTCGCCGGTTTCGTCTGTTCCTACATAGAGATAGGTCGGGGGACCAGGCTGGCCTACGAAAAGGTAGAGAAGAAGGTCTAGGCGTAACCGACCGTCAGCACATAGCTGCAGGGACCAGAGGGGGTGGAGACCGACAGCGTGGAGACAAAGATATCGCCCTCGGTCGCATTGTCCAGAGAGCCGAAAACAAGGTGCGAAGTTTCCAGGTTGCATCTCCATTCAGACCGGAACTGCGGTTCGAACAGCCCCTTCAGCGTGGCATCGATCTCCGCGTGTATCCGGTCGGGCAAGGGCTTGCCGAGCACCAGAAGGGTGGCTATCGCATCCGATACTGGCATAGACCTATCTGAGGACTCGGACCAGGAACGCAGGGTCATGCCGAGCAACACCGAATGGCGCTTCTCTAGATAGGTCTGTGTGGCGTCGTCACCCCGGACGGCCGTGTGCGAAGGCCACCAGCACTGTGACGGAAACGACGGACATCACTGAAAGGAACATGAGCGCATCGAAGAGCGCCGCCATGCCTTTGTTGTTCCTCATCCGCCTCATTGCCATGCGATCACCGTCACCCTAGCCGCATGCAACATGCCGTCGGACATGAAAGCAGGACCGGGAACGAGACCGACCGTGTTTGGTTGGCCAGGGTGATATCACCGACCTTGAGCAAGACCAACGACGAGGAACCGGCGGTCAGGTCCCGCAGCGTCATGCAATAGCCGTTCACGGCGGCGCCTGCATGAAAAAGAGAAGCGTTGAGCATCGGCACTGACGTGTTCTGTAGGACCTCGCCCTCGAAGAACGGCGGACCGAGCGAGGCCAGCTGGGAAGAGAGAACGGCAGCCGGCGTCCAGCGCGACATCGCCGGAATCCCGGCCAGATAACCCCAACGAACGCCAGCGACACCGTCACCAGCATGACGCCGCAGATGACCACCAGCATGGCCAGGACCGATTCCATGAACCGCCGATGCCGTCTCGGCCGGGCCGGGTTCTGTTGCTCATGTCCGCGACAGGGACGGCGGCCGGCAATACCGTTCCGGCTACGGTAGGCCTGACCGTTCAGGGGACGCCGCTCTGATAGTGGGCGGAAGTTATCGGTCCGCATTTCTTTTTCAGGACCGCCTTGCTGTCCAGGTCCCGCTCCCGGTAGACCTTGGCGGCCAGCTCGGCCAGGTCCGGATGCCTCCGGCGCAGGTCCAGCGCGAACGAGTCGATGCCCATGTCCTCCATCTCGGTGAGGTAGTCGAGCAGGAACAGGTCCGACGAGTTGGATATGTGCGCGTACCCTTCCGTGTCGCGGTAGATCTGGAACCTCTTGCCCAGCTGGTCCACCAGCCAGCCCTCCTTGAGACTGGGGTCTTTGGTGATCATCAGCTCCACCCTGCCGAAGGCCAGCACCTCCAGCCAACCATAGTAATGCTGCACCGTCTCCCAGATGTCGTCGTGCGACAGCTCCACCGACATCGTCTGCTGGAACAGGCGGGGGATGGTAGCGCGTTGAAGAAGTTCATCGAATGGTGCCCGTACAGCCTGCGGTCGCCGTACTGGCGCGCCTGGCCGACATTGCATACCATGACCGATGCGTCATCGACGCGTTCCTCGTCGATGGTCACCCGGGGCATGATCGGGACGAACTCCCGGCCGGCGTCGGCGCACATCGCCCGCGCTTCGTCGGTCTGCTTGTTGCGCTCGAAATAGATCCGGTCCGAGTAAGGGAGCACCTTCTCCAACACCTTGATGCTGGAGGCGTAGACGGACAACTCCGCCTGCCTCGGCTGGCGCCGGTGCTTGGCCGGCCGCAGCTGCACCGGACGCCTGCTGGCGGTCAGGTCGGGGAACTGCATGTTGTCAATCATCTTGCGCATGGAGTCGAACTCACGGTCCTTGGTCTTGTAGATCATCGACTCGCCCACCTCCATCTTGAACGGGGAACGCAAGTACGTCGTCCCGTCCCTGGTGTGGCTCTGCTCCTTGACCTCAAAACCGGCCAGCTTCTCGCTTCCCCGGTACATTGTGATGCCGTCGCCGGGCAGTACCTTGTCCGTCTTTATCGCCAGCCGAGTGCCGTCCGAGACGGCCATCCCGAGCGGAAGCCCGCGCGAATCTCGTAATCGCGCGCCATGACGTTCGAGTCCATCAGGTATCCCCGGGAGAAGCCCCGGTTGAACACCGTTTCCAGCAGTTCCCGTTCCCGGGGCGTGATAAGTTCCCGGTCACCCGCCTGGGCCCGCTTGATGGCCGCCTTGTAGACCTTGGTGGCTACATAAACGTAAAGCGGGTTCCGCATGCGGCCCTCGATCTCGATCGATTTCACTCCTATGCGGAGAAGTTCCGGTATCGCCTCGATGCCGAAGGTGTCGGCGGTGGACAGCGTGTATCCGCGCTGATCGCCGATCTCATACTCCTTCCGGCAAGGGTGGGCGCGCAGTCCGCGGTTCCCGCTCCGACCCCCGAGCATATTGGAGAACAGGCATTCGGCCCAAATAACAGTAGCATAAGGCCCCGTGTACAAAGACCTCCAGGCCGACCTTGCTGTCCTCCTTGATCTTCCGGATCTGGGCCAGGGACAGCTCCCGGGAAAGGATGACGCGTTCGATGCCCTCATCCTGCGCCCACAGCGCCCCTTCCAGCGAGTCGATCCCCATCTCGGTGGAGGCGTGCACCGGCATCTTGATGCTCTCATTGATAAGACGTAGCAGGCCCCGGTCCTGCACGATGACCGCGTCCGCGTTGATGGAACGTAACATGTCTATGTAAGAGGCGGCCGTCTCCAGCTCGCTCTCCTTGATCAGTGTGTTGACGGTGACGTAGACCTTGACGTGGTGGTCATGGGCGAGCTTGATCGCCGAGCGCATCTCCCCATCGTCAAAATTCTCGGCCAGACGCCGGGCGCCGAAGTCCTTCCCGCCCAGGTAGACCGCATCCGCTCCTCCGATGATGGCCGCCTTCAGGGCGTCCTTGTAACCTACCGGCGCTAACAGCTCCACGTCATCGGCTATGCACTCCATGACTTAAAGGCACTGCAGAATCATCACCGCCGTACAGCATATGCCTGCGATGAGCCCGTCATTACCTGGCTCACTTCCCTGTTGGCAGAGCGGGTCGACGGTATCGTCCTGCTCGGTCCGCATTTCCAGGAGACGTTGCCGGCTGGGAACGTGCGGAACAGCCACTGACCTGGCCCTCGTTCATGCTTTAGATCACTTTCAACGGTGGCCTGACAGATTCGGACGGAACGGAATGACTGGCAAACATTAACTAGCGGATGGCGTTAAACGGACCTGAGTGGGTTCGTTTGAGCCGCGAATTTGAGTCTTACAATGTCGGGAAGAATCTGTTCCTGAGCAAGTTCTGTTTGGAGACTGGCAATGATAGTTCGCTGGAGGCATTTTTTAAGGAAATTTCAAGGTCCCTTGCGAATTTGGGCATCGACGTAGAGTCCGCCGCCTTGGCCGACGCAGACAATATCGATGAGTTCCTATTCGACAAGCTAAGCGAGAGGGAGATCGCACTATTGACGCTGGGGGTCGCGGTGGGGATGATCCGGTCGGTCCTGCTTTCCGTTGGTTCGGAGGACTGTTCCATATCCCAGTCGATAAAGGGCAAGATGATGGGGACGATCGCGCTCGCGTTGCAGCGGATCCACATCGTGTTGGATGAACTGGGAATTGTGCATGTTGAACAGGAATTGGTTTCAAACGTGCAACCCTTGTTGGGCGACTTTGACAAACTGAGGGAGTCCCGCTCGCATATACAATCGGAAATCCAGATTTTCGAACGTCGTATCGAGATGCAATTCGAGAACGAGCCCGGCGACGAAAACTGATCCATACAAAGCGACCTGACACAGTGCTAATAATGTGACCAATCCTAGTCTTCATTCGAATCCTCATTTGGTAGCATAGTGAATATACTGGCAATATGATTAGAGGCGTTTTAGATTGAATTATATTACGGGAAACACGCGCAATGATTTATGTCGTTGAGTATAGAACGGTCTCGAATTAGTAGATTCTGGGTCACCAGGCAACTCTTCGCAGTGGGTGCAAGCTTTCCACTGCATCGGCAGGTAAGTCATGTATGGTCCCTTTGTACGTTCAGAAGGCCGTATTCGACCCTCGCCTGAGTCGAAACCAATAGCGTCGTTCTGATGATAGTGGATCGCTGAACAGCCGCTCCGGACTGGTCCGCACTTGTCCCTCTCGCTCTGCTGGAGCAGGATACCCAAGCTGAATATCTGGACCACTTCGAGTTTACGCCTTCGGAGCAGCCATCTGCAATACCGGCGAGGTCTGGACCTTGACCGGAATGAAGATCCAGATGGCGAGCTGAACCCTTCTTCCCCGGTCGTTCGTACCATGGTCGTTCCATTGTGGGTGACAGTCACCAGGCCGTTCAGATCTGTCCGGTGCACCGAGACATTATCGGTCCGCGGTCCTCGGTATGGAGAAGTAGAATGTGGTCCCTTTACCTTCCTGGGACTCCGCCCAGACCTTTCCGTTGAGGCCCTCTATGATCTTCTTGACGATGGCCAGGCCGACCCCGGTACCGGCGAAGCAATCCTTGGTGTGGAGTTTCTGGAACACCTGGAAGATCCTCTCCTTGTGCTCCATGTTGAAACCTATCCCGTTGTCCTCGACCGCGAAAATCCATTCGCCATGTCCCGGGGTCGCCTTTACATGGATCATAGGTGGTTCCGGCCCGTGAAACTTGATGGCGTTGCCGATAAGGTTCTGCAGCACTTGGGACATTTGCGATCTATCTGCCATGACCGACGGGAGCGGGTCGATGGAAACCTTGCCCCCGCTCTCCTCGAGAGGCGCATTCAGAAGGAGCACTACACTCTCGGCGACTTCGTTCATATCCACGAATGCAGGGTTCCGGTCCCTCTCCACCTTTGAGAATTCGAGAAGGTCGTTGATCAACGCCCGCATCCTTTCTCCTCCGGACAGTGCTGAACGGACGTATTCGATCCCGTCCGGTCCCAGCGCATCGGAACGCCTCTTTTCCAGAAGGGACATATATCCTACCATGGTCCTCAGCGGTTCTTGCAGATCGTGAGAAGCGATGTAAGCGAACTGCTTGAGATCCTCGTTGGAACGCCTTAGGTCCTCTTCGGTCTTTCTCCGTTCGCTGATGTCCTCGGCCATAGCCACAAAATATCCTTTCTTGGGACCGTACACGGTGACGCTGTACCACAGATCGGTCACCAGCCATCGCCGGTCGAATTGGACTGTCTCTCCGTCCATGGCCGCCCGTGCGAACGGTTCGAGGTTTACGGGAAGGTCGTCCTTGAGCATAGGGAAGAGCTCGGTCACCGGCCTGTCTATGAGATCGCTCTTCCTTCCCTGCATGAAGACCTCGCAGGCCTTGTTCATTTCCAGGTAAATCAGGTCGATGGGCTTCCCAGCAGCGTCCACGATGACCTTGCCATAAACGAGCCCGATCGGCATATCATCCAAGATGCATCTCATCAGTCTGGGGTCCGAACTGAATCCCTCCGGCCCGAAAATGCCATCTTTGAGGGCCATTTCCCCTTTCTCACATCCGCTCCCAGGTTCGTCTCGGCTATTCGGGCCCTCTCCTCTTTGAATTTATACCCCACCTTGAGCTGAAAAGTACTTTGAGGTGTTTTGCTCCTCAGCCGGATATTGTTATGATGGGTTAAACAATTTCGTGGCTCGACGTCCGATAGACATCTGGCAAGAACATGCACTTTCCTCCACCCTGCTCCAGACCTCCTCTCCGATCGGACAGACGTAGTATACAGTTACAGGCGCCCCTTTTTGAACTGGCTCATCGTCGAGGGTACGAGCTTGTCCATCGCATCGGCAAGTTCGTCCTGTGTGATTCCGATATAGCTCCGGAAGGTTGTGTTCGGATTTTCGTGCCTCATTAAGGTCGCTATCGTTTCGAGGTCCACCCCGACTTTGTGCAGCCGATGACCGAACGTCCTTCTCCCGTCGTGCGGACATAGCTTCCTGCCCATACGCTTGGAGATCTCCGCGAAAGCTTTCCGAGTGTCCCTCCCGTTGCAGGGTCTGAGCTTCTTGTCCAGCCCATAGGTGATCAGCAGGCAATCCGGGAACGGCCCGGTCAGCTTCGTCCGAAGCTCGATATACCTCGTCAGAGACTCTTTTACGGAACGGTTGAACTTCTGCCATGCGACCTTGCCGCCGTTCCTTCCTTTTCCAAGTATCATCGACCCGTCCGAGGTCAGGAACTCGTTCGCATTCCTCATGGTTAGTCGGCACATGTCTATCGATCGCAGGCCCATATCCACCGCTAGTGCGAACATTAGCGCCTCGAGCGGGCCGATCGACTCCGCCGCTTGACGTCCGACCGAGACCTCTTCCTCCGATAGGAACACGCCTCCGATCTTCGGCGTTAGGCCTATTCGCCATTTTTGCGCTTCCTTGTTCCCACAGAAGCGCAGGAATTGACGGATGGTCCTCAGCTTTACGCCCCGCGTGTTCTGATTTCCAGTTACTCCGAGAGTAATCTGCGCTATCTCCGCACGTGTCACCGCAGCCGGGTCCTTCCCGGCCCCGATGATCCTCCAAGCCTCCTCCATATACGCCTTGTTGTTTCTCCATGTGTTCGGCGTACAGCTCGAAAGGCTCTGCTTGAACTCCCCGAGGTGCCGGTGGAACGCGTCTCGCTCCTTGTACGGCATGCTCAGACCCGCATAGTGTCTTCTGTGTTATAAAATTCGATCGCAAGCTCTTCAACTCCAGGTTTGACCTCATCAGAAATATAATAACACCTTGCGAAATTCTGGCACATCATGCTCCAGGCCTGGTTCAAATACGACAGCAGACCTGGTGAAATAACGGCCAAGGAATTTAGACCGTCTTTTTGAGAAGCTTGGCCGATCTCCGAAGAATTGTCTCCATGTAGGCCTGCCTCCTTGTCCAAAGGTTTTCTAAAACGAGGCAACCTCAACATCGGATTAAGGAAGTGAGGTTCCCCAGATTGTTTATCGTTTACAAGTGGCTGGAAAAATGATGATGGGATGAATCGGGATGTCCCTTTCATCGAGCATTTCGAATCTAGCTCCGAAAGTAATAGACTTCTTTTCTTTGGACCATTATTCAGTTTATCTTGTTCACTTATTTCAAATCCCACCCGCTGAATCGCGGGATGAAAGATTATCTATGTTTATGTTTATAATACTTTCTATATATTTAGAGTATGCCAGTATCAGCCAGTTAATATACTTATTACGACAAATGAAATGACGTTTTATGATAAAATAATGCCTCTTTCCTTTTGCCATTTTCCCTAATCGGCTTTCTTCTCACTATCAATTCCCCAATACGCTACTTCGAAAACAAAGTCGAGGTCATCCTTCTTATGAAACAATTCATTGATCTCACTATCATAGAGGTCGTATCTGTCCGGTCGTCCGCCAAATAAATGTTAATCAATTCAAAAGACGCTACGATCTCTACCTCCAACGAGATGTCTCAAATAGGACTCTAAAAAAATTCTGCATGTTTGTTATTATAATGTCGACTGGACGCATAATTGCCTCTTTCTTCCGGCCGGAAAGGTCGTGCTCAATGTCAGCCCAAAATTCTAGCCGGAACGATTCCGGGGTGAGCTCTTAGTGTTGCTGCTCGGGCCTATCATATCTAAGTCACCGAAGTCGCTCATCCGATCACGCCTAGGTCGAAAAGCTGAATTCCATCTTTCGGATGACGCAACAATATTACTTTCTATCTTTCCTTTGTGTCTTGAAGTAGAGAAAGTGTTTACCGGTCGAACTCGACCGGTTTCTTGATATTCTTCCTCCAGGGTACGACAGCCGTCGAAAGGGCATTTTCGGGGTACATCCAGTCGTTTTCGCGTAACAAAATCTCCTTGGGCCCACTACATTTGCCAGCGTTTACCCTATGCTTTTGTTTTGGTATGGCGGCGGTACAGAGCGATCTGGCTGCGCTAATTTGGGAAGCAAGACAGTATGGCGTTGAGGCAACTCGGTTCTTCGACGCACAACGGCGCGGAGAACTCGTAATCGTTCGTAGCGCAGCTTCCGTCTCTTCGGTGACGAGACCTTGACGCATCAAAACCGACCGAATGCCAGATACCCATTCTTAGGAAGGATTGTTTTGAATCAAGCCACCGAGGATATCGTTGCTGAGGGAGTTGGGGGCATCATCTTTCGTCCGTTTTTTCAGATATTCGCTGGTATTCCTGTTTCAAGAGCACCCTTGGAGATCAACGTTTCACAACATGATCCCCACTTGCTTTTGGAAATGTCATCATGACAGATCCGTAGACCTCTCGCAACGTCCCGTGCTCAGATCTTGTTCTTTCCTCCATTCTGCCTTCTTCTTTCTCGAGCGCAACAGGTTAGCGGACGATACCGTTCGATCATACGGTTTCAAGTTCGTTGAAAGGATTGGATAGGCTTGACGATATCGGGGGCCCTTTCTTACTCTGTTCTATAGTGTCATCTTCCGAGGCGTTGTTCAATCTTCTTTCTAATTCTTCCTTATGACGGCCCATTATGAACTCTTCACGATATCTCCCGATCTTTTTGGTCCCGGTCAATTTTCGGCTTGATGATAGAATTAGGACGGGCGCTACCGCAAGGGTTACAACTTCCTCCTAAAACCCCCCTTAATAGGAGAGTCGCAAGTAAATATAGTTTAATTGATATAAAATAGATAATAGAATAGGTATGTGGAGATAATACCTAGTATTCTTTCTCAATTTGATAGATAATCATGAAAAAGGATTGACTTTTTTCATCGCGTGTTTTGGCCATAATTAACGGCGACGTATGCAAATCGATCAGTTCTGAAATAATAACAACATTTATATAGGTAGGTATTCAAAACATGCTGGCCACCTTAAAAAAGGGCGAATAGTGACGTTCTTTGGAAAATCATTGTTTGATCTATGCTCGTATGAATATTGTGTAACGATGCATGAATCCTTTATTACAATCTCTAAGGATTTTATGGTCTTAGTCTCGATGTTTCTGTTTTTCAACACGTTCATGGTAAATGCACATTTTTGTGATCCCGGCGTTATTTGCACGTCACCGGAAAAAATAAATCCTATCCTGTGAAATGAAGATTAATTTCGCTTCTCCGTCGATATCAGGTCGAGTTTGATGGGGGCAAGGGATCAGACCCGGTAATAATCCATAATGTACATTGTTGAAAGAAATGATCGATTTATTGTGTTAAG